>JAZUSW010000087.1:0-6749 GCA_045606925.1 Acutalibacteraceae bacterium
TTGTGTCTACCATCATTATATCACTTCAGGAATAATTCCAAGCCGTTTTTAATTATAAATATTAGTCGTCGATTTCTGCATCGGTTGCAGATGCGTAAATTTTAGCAACCTTTTCGTTAGGTGCTTTTGTGCAAAGTGCAACCACAATAGATGCGATAAATCCGGCGATAAATCCGGGTAAGATTTCATAAATACCTGTCGGAGCAACGAGGGCGGTTGTAATAGTGTTGGTAAAGCAAAGCAACCAAGCAATATCTACCGCCGCGCCGATAATAATACCTGCGCAGGCACCTGCATAGTTGAAACGCTTCCAGAAGAGCGATAACAATACGACCGGACCAAAAGCGGCACCAAATAGACCCCAAGCATTTTCAACCATGCTCATAATACTGCCTGCCCAACTGCTTCCGCTTGAAGCAATAAAGAAGGCAACAACACTAACGATTAAAACAACTATGCGGCCAACCCAAAGAAGCTCCTTGTCAGATGCTTTATCCTTACGGATAAGCGGCCTGTAAAGGTCGCTTGTAAATGAAGATGATGCAACAAGTAGCTGTGAGTCGGCTGTTGACATTGCCGCAGCAACGATAGCGGCAAGTAAAAGACCTGCAATAATGGGTGGGAAAATTTCTTGCGCCAAAACAATAAATATGTTTTGTTGAAGTCCTTCGGGTAGGAGTTGCCAAGCTAATGCTTCACCGTTGCCAAGCAAGAAGGTTCTACCAAGCACAGCAATAGCAATGGCGCTGCCTAATGTCAAAACAACCCAAATAATAGCAACTGTTGATGCTTTTTTAACCTGTGAAGGTTTATTTATGCCCATAAAGCGAACTATGATGTGGGGCATACCAAAATATCCAAGACCCCATGAAAGACCCGATGTTATATCGCGCCAGTCGGTAGTAAAGGGATTACTTTCAAAAGCAGATACGCCATTAGCAAAAGCACCGGCAAGTGAATTATCAAAATTGCCAAGAGCCATAACAATCGGTACTGCGAGTAAAGCCACAAGCATCATAAGCCCTTGGAAAAAGTCGGTCCAACAAACTGCTTTGTAACCGCCAAGGAACGTGTATATAAGAATAAGTAAAGCAAAAATCGCCATGGCAAGCATATCTTTGCCAACAAACCAGGGTATAACTGCCACCATAACACTTTTACCTGCAACAAAAGCCGATGAAACATAAACCGTAAAACTAATAAGGAATATTACGGCACAAACTATTTTAAGTACAGGGCTTTGAGAGGCAAAACGGTTGGTTAAGTACTGCGGTAGGGTAATAGAGTCCCCCGAGGCGCGTGAAAAACGGCGCAAACGGCGGGCAACAATAAGCCAGTTGGCCGCGGTACCGATTGCCAAACCAATACCAATCCAAACTTTACCCATTCCAAATGCTAAGATGCTACCGGGGAAACCCATCAAAAGCCAACCCGACATATCAGATGCCTGAGCCGACATTGCCGTTACCCACGGGCCCATACTCCTGCCACCTAAAAAATACTCTTTTTCACCGCTGTTTTTTGAGCGGAAAAAGAAAAACAAGCCAACAGCAAGTATTAAAACAAAATAAAGGATAAATGCTAAAACCTGCATTTTTATAAATTCCCCTTCCAAAAATAAATAATAAAAATATTATAATGTATTTTAGTAAAAATTTCAAGTTATTTATATTATATCGTGTTTATTATCGGTTGTTTCGGAGAATAATAACACTTTTCGGCGTTTTTTTATTGGCCTGTCAGCTATGCAACTTGTTGCTTGCTACACATAAATGCGTTCCCTACAATTTCCACCTCATCCGAGTTTTGCTTCGCAAACCCCACCTTCACCTCAAGGGGAAGGTTATTCACAAAATTATTTGTGCTACACTACAACATTACAAAACAATTTTCTTTTTTATAAACCCTACTTTATTTCCTGTTCATCGGTTAACCTCTTTTGAACCACGCGACTTTTCAAGTGGTTTTCGTTATACAAAAAACGGCTTGGAATTATTCCAAGCCGTCTAGTATTATATTTATTATCCACCGGACGCGTAGCGCTTTGCGCTTTGAGGAACCCTCTTGCGGTACCCGACGCTGCACTCGCTTGGAGCGCGGTGCACCTGTCGACCGCGGCGCCAATAAACACTTCACTTCATCGTCTACCGGACGCGTGAAGTGTTTATTCCCACTCAATAGTGCCGATGGGCTTTGGT
This sequence comes from Acutalibacteraceae bacterium, assembly GCA_045606925.1. Lineage (GTDB taxonomy): Bacteria > Bacillota > Clostridia > Oscillospirales > Acutalibacteraceae > SIG565. The sequence continues at coordinate 2,199 of JAZUSW010000087.1, forward strand.
GTTAAGTCAAGCAATACGCGGTTAATCCCTTCAACCTCATGGGTGATGCGGTTGGTGATTTTGTGGAGTATTGCATAAGGAATTTCTTCAATGGTAGCACTCATAGCATCAGTAGTATTTACTGCGCGGATGATTGCGGGCCAACCTTCATATCGGCTTTCATCCTTTACGCCAACGCTTTTGATATCGGGTACTGCGATAAAATACTGCCATACCTTTTCGGCAAGGCCGCATTTATCAAATTCTTCCCGCAAAATTGCATCGGCTTCTCTGAGCGCGTGCAAACGGTCGCGTGTGATAGCACCAAGACAACGAACACCAAGACCGGGACCGGGGAAGGGTTGGCGGTAAACCATAGCGTGTGGAAGACCAAGCGCTTCACCGACAACGCGAACTTCATCTTTAAAGAGAAGTTTAATCGGCTCAACAAGCTGGAAATTAAGGTCCTCGGGGAGACCGCCTACATTGTGATGTGATTTAACGGCTTTTTTGCCTTCTGCCTGTTTAAAGCTTTCAAGTATATCGGGGTAGATGGTGCCTTGTGCTAAAAATTCAACACCATCAAGTTTTCTTGCTTCATCGGCAAAAACATTTATAAATTCAGCACCGATAATTTTTCTTTTCTTTTCGGGCTCGGCAACACCGGCGAGTAAATCAAGAAAACGGTCGGTAGCATCAACATAGATTAAGTTTGCATCAAGCTCTTCACCGAAAATTTTGATAACATTTTCAGATTCATCCTTGCGCATAAGGCCGTGGTTTACGTGTACGCAAATGAGTTGTTTGCCGATGGCCTTAATAAGCAAAGCCGCAACAACCGAGCTGTCTACACCGCCTGAAAGTGCTAACAAAACTTTTTTGTCGCCAACCTGCGAACGAACAGCCACTATTTGCTCTTCAATAAATTTATCGGCAAGTGCTTTGTTAGTAATGCGTTCCATAGTTTCGGGACGTTTATTGTTTTCCATAATTTTTTCCTCCCGTTAGTTAGTGTAGTTATCAAAGTAGCCCTGAACCAGAACAACGGGTGTACCCTTATCGCCCGAGCCACTTGTCAAGTCACACAAAGAGCCAATCAAATCGGTAAGTTGACGGGGGGTTGTACCTTGCGCCGCCATATTACCAACCAAGCTACTGCCATCTTTTGCTTTAATGCTATCGGATATTGCTTTTTTGAGTTCTTCACCCGATAAATCTTTAAAATCGTTATCGGCAAGATATTTAAGCTTTAACTCGTTAGGTGTGCCGATAAGACCATCGGTAAATGCGGGGGATACAACGGGGTCGGCAAGTTCCCAAATTTTGCCTTGGGGGTCCTTAAATGCGCCGTCACCGTATACCATAACCTCAACATTTTTACCTGTTGCATCAAAAATACGCTTTTGTACATCAAGCACCAAATCTTTACACTCACGCGGGAAGAGTTTAATCTTATCCTCGGTAGATTTATTAGAGCCAAGAAGACCGTATTTTTCGTTGCAACCGCTGCCATTAACGGAAGATGTTAAAATTTCATCAAGACCGCAAACTATTCTTGCGCCGCCTGCTTTGAGTAAGCGTTTTGTACGCGCGCGGGTGTGAATATCGCAGTTTAATACACAGTCGGTATAGTTAAGAATTGCTTTTGCCTGATTTGCAAAAATAATCTCAACCTCGCAGCCCTCTTCTTTTATAAGATTTTCGTAGTATGCAACATAGTCAACGCCTGTGAATTTAAGCGGATGCACACCAAAAACCTCGCGGTAACGCTCGAGTGTCAAAACATCGGAGTGAGGGTTGATACCGGCTTCATCAATCTTGTCCCAATCAGCAAGTTCATTACCAACCTCATCAGAGGGGTAAGAGAGCATAAGAACTATTTTCTTTGCGCCTCTTGCTATGCCGCGAAGACAAATTGCAAAACGGTTACGCGAAAGGATGGGGAAGATAACACCTATTGTGCCGCCACCGAGCTTCGCCTTAACATCGGTTGCAATATCATCTACGTGAGCATAGTTGCCTTGTGAACGGGCAACTATAGATTCGGTCATAGAAATAACATCGCGGTCGCGAAGTTCAAAGCCCTCGCATTCGGCTGCTTCTAAAACCGAGTCGGCAACTATTTTTGCAAGGTCATCACCCTCGCGGATAATTGGGCAACGAATGCCACGGGAAACTGTACCTACTTTACGTTCTTTAACGTCCATTGTTTATTGGTCCCTTCATATTAAAATAAAAATTTAAAACTATTTAAAAAGCGGAGTTGAAAAATACCGCTCGGCAGTATCGGGAAGAACCGTTACCACCGTTTTGCCTTTGCCGAGTTTTTTTGCTAACTTTATTGCGGCAGCAACATTTGTACCGCTGCTGATACCGCACATAATACCTTCCTTAGCCGCCAAGTCCTTGGAGGTTTGGAGTGCTTCGTTATCATCTATAATGCAAAGGTCGTTATAAATATTTTGGTTTAAAATGGCGGGAATTATGCCATCGCCAATACCCATTTGTACATGTGTACCGATAGACCCGCCCGAAAGTATAGCTGCATCTTTGGGCTCAACCGCCCAAATTGTAATATCGGGATTTTTTTCTTTAAGCGCTTCGCCGATACCTGTTATTGTGCCACCGGTACCAATTCCCGAACAAAAACCGTGAATTGGGCCATTAACTGCATCGAGAATTTCTTTGCCGGTTACACTGCGTTGAATCCGAACATTTGCGGGATTTTCAAACTGTTGCGGAACAAAAACATTTTTATTCTCCTTTTGCATTTTAAGTGCCAAATTCAAACACTCTTCAATACAAAGGCCGATGTTACCCGCATCATGCACAAGTATTACCTCGGCACCGTAGTGCTCAACAAGTTTGCGGCGCTCGGCACTTACCGAATCGGGCATAATAATTTTAACCTTATAACCGCGTACAGCACCTACAAGCGCTAAACCGATACCTTGATTTCCGCTTGTTGGCTCAACAATAACAGAGTCTTTATTAAGTAATCCTTTGGACTCAGCATCGATTATCATATTGTAAGCAGTACGGGTTTTTATGGACCCGCCGACATTAAGACCTTCAAATTTTACAAGTATTTGTGCCGAATCAGAATCAACCATATTATTAAGTCGGATTAGCGGCGTATTGCCCATAGCATCAAGTATTGTATTGTAGACCATAAAATCACCTGCCAAAGCCCAAAAAAGAATACAAAATATTATAGCAAAAAAAATGTCATTTTTCAATAGAATATAGGAGATTTTTTTAGATATTTTAAAATTTTTTTAACTTATTACATAGCAACCGATAAAATAAGCATTTCTTTTATTCGTTCATAAATATCTGCGGCATTTTCACTTGGAAGAGGATTTTGTCCCAGTCCTACTTCTACCGTGAAAGCAGGGCGGTTAAAGGTTTTTATAAACCAGTCTTTAAAGCCGCCGCCTACAGCAAGACCAACGGGATAGTCGAGCTTATACCCAGAGGATGTAGCCATAATTTCAGCCATTTTTTGACTTCTGGCGGGTTTGTAATCTCCGTATTGCCAGTAAATAACTTCGCCTTGTGAATGTAAAGCTAATGCGTGGCGTATTCTTGCTGTTTCGCAAAGGGTCTTAATTGCCACACTTTCGGGCTCGCTAAATGGTCTTGGTCCCCCAAAACGAGTAGGGGATGGGCCATATATTCCGTTTTCTTTTTCAAGGCGGCTCAATTCTTCCCATCCTGCATCAAAATTATGGTTTATATCCACACCACGCACATTGGCATTCCAATGCACAGTATCACCGCGTGACATTTTTGATATATTTCTGGCATTGTTACCCGCACTTATAACACCGCGCATACTGATTTCGGCGCCATCGGGATTCACCGAGGGCACAATAATTATCGCGCGGCCTGTCATAACTCTTTTTATATTAATACCGCTTACAGAACCACCGTTTTGTATTGCAGTGCAAATTTCTTCTATAAATTTAAGCAATATGGTGGTAGTTATATGTTCACTGCCGTGAAAACAGCCCGTAAACAGCACATACTCATTGGCACGGCCTATTTTAATAGCCGTAATTTCGCGTCCCATAACCGATTTCCCTATAACACTGGTATGTAAAAACGGGTAGGTGTCGGTTAGCTGTTTAATCGCTTTTTTTAGAGAATAGTAGTCGTAATTTTTGTTTTCAATTATTTTGCACATAAAAGCACTTCCTTTCAAATAAAATATATGCAAAGCATAAATATAACTTGACATAAACTGCTTTTAAAAATAAAATAGATAGGGTAATATATTTGCGCCATTAGCTCAGCTGGATAGAGCACCGGCCTCCGACGCCGGGTGTCGCCGGTTCGAATCCGGTGTGGCGTGCCAGAAAAAACTCCTTGAGAAAATCTCAAGGAGTTTTTTCAATGATATCCGTTCCTTGTCGGAACGGGTGATATATCTTTGATATGATATTCACCTGCGGTGGATGATATATGCTTCGCATATCAAGGAACGGATATTATATCATGCTTGCGAAGCAAGTATATCATACGGTTTACCGTATATCATATCGCGTAGCGATATATCATTCATGCTTA
>JAZUSW010000088.1:0-4408 GCA_045606925.1 Acutalibacteraceae bacterium
GCGAGAAGAGTGCAAACTGATGTTAGAAGTTTTTGATGATGTGCATAACGAAACTCCAAATTTTGAGTATAAAATAATATCATAAAATTAACTTTTAAATGTTGCGGTGGTTCAATTCCGTGCCCCAAAACTCAAAAGGCATCGAATTTGTACTACCCTTCCAAAAAGAAAAGTCGCACGATAGTGTGGCTTTTCTTTTTGTTCTTTTATCTATTATCTATTCTCTAAACGAACTCGCGACTTTTCCGGATAAAAGATAATAGTTTCGGTGTGCCTGTGGCACGAAATATAAAAAATACAGTCGTTCAAATCCATTATCTAAAACACCAAGCATTGCTTAAAACTTTAAATTATGTTATAATTTTCCTATAAAAAACATAGGAGCGTACTATGAACAAACTAAACCACACGAAAAACCTCTTTTTATCAATATTGTTTTGTGTCGCATTGTTTTTGTTTATTTTAAGTTTTTCGATTTCACTGCCGATTTACTGTCGGCAATTTTATTATGCACACATTGACTGTTTAGAGCTTGATATGGTCAGCGGTTTTACCAAAACACAAATAACCGAAGCTTATGACGCCGTGCTTGATTATTTAACTGTTCCCAACAAGGAATTTTCGGCGGGGGTTATGAAATACTCATTGGAAGGAAAACTGCATTTTGCCGATTGCAAGGCATTAGTCACCTTGAATTCTACCGTTTTGTTAATCTCGGCAATTTGCATTTTAGTGCTTTTGTGCCTTAAAAAAGCAAAGAAAGCAGGGCCTTTTTTAATAGGAAGACGCCACGCATCCTTTTATTCTGCCGTAGCGGCTATACTTTTTCCTTTAATAACAGGCATTTTAGCGGCAATTAACTTTGACAGCGCATTTGAGATTTTTCACAAATTATTCTTTCCGGGCAAAGAAAACTGGGTTTTTGACCCCGCAACCGATGAAATAATACTGGTGCTGCCACAGGAATTTTTTATGAATTGCGCCATCCTTATCGGTGCCGCTATTTTAATTTTTTCGGGAATATTGCTTTTATATCAGCTTTGCAAAAAACGGACCGATTAAGCGTGAGCGCCTTTTATCCCAAATCAAGCCAAAATCGCCATTTTTATGAAATAAATATTTGCTTTTGCCATCATCTTATGTTATTCTATATATATGTAAAAGAGGTGACCTTTTTGGATTTATTGAAGCTTCAAAAAAAAGCTGTAAAAGCGGTAAAACGCTCATCTAAAATATTTAAAAAAGGCGCAACAAATATTATAGAAAAAGGTGACGCAGCAAACATCGTTACCGATGCCGATATTGCAATTCAGCGTTTTTTGGAAAAGGAACTTAAAAAAGTTTTGCCCGAAGCCGAATTTTTAGGTGAAGAAGAAAATTTAAAAGGTACCGGCGGCGAATATTTATGGGTTATTGACCCTATTGATGGCACGGCAAACTTTTCCCGAAATATACCGAATTGTTTAATCTCGGTGGCTTTATTACATAAAGGACAGCCCGTTTTAGGCATATGCTTTGCCCCTTATCTAAAACAACTTTTCACCGCAATTAAAGACGGTGGTGCATTTTGTAACGGTAATCGGATAAAAACATCCGACAAATCCTTCAGCGCGTCTTTACTCTGCACTTCTTTTACCCCGTACCGAAAAGACCTTGCAAGGATATGTGCGGATATTGTGCTTGAAGCATACCCCTTGTGCAATGATACAAGACGGTTCGGTGCCTGTGCTTTGGAAATTTGCAATGTCGCAATGGGTAGGTGCGATATGTATTTTGAACTGAATGTATGTCCTTGGGACTATGCTGCGGCAGTTCTTATATTAACCGAAGCGGGCGGTTGTGTCAGCGGTTATAACGGAGAGTCTTTGACCTTTGATAAGAAAAATATCGTTGTTGGTGCCAACAACCGAGAAAATCTTGAAAAATTAAACGGCATTATACTGAATCACATAAGAAAACCTATTGATTTTGAGGAGTTATAATTATGTGTATAAAGAAAGAAAAAATAGAAGAATTAGAAGATTTTAAATACACCAAAGTAGACCGTGATATTTTTAATGAAACAGTAGATTTCAATATCGAAGAAATGTACGACCGCGTAGTTGCCGAGATGACTGCGCAGCAAACAAAACGCGACCAGCTTTTGATGATATATTTTGCCGCCTTGGCATTTATCTTCCCTTCTCTTATATCGGCGGGAAATATCAGTTGGTCTATCAGCGGTTGGGCTTTTATAGGTTTGGGCGTTGTGGGATTTTTGTTTTCACTTATAACCATACGCTATCGCTTATACAAGGAAGTTTATTGGCATTCCTGCCGTACCCTGAGTGTTATGATGAGCGTTGATAAAAAGCACTGGAAAAAAGAAAATATACAGGGCATACTTTATCAGTGTTTGCGTAAAAAGTTTAAAGATTATTTATTGGATAACGGCAAAGCGAATGTTAAAAAATTTGTTTGGAAAAACTCTTTCAGCAGTGAAACTCTTTATGTTATAATACTTGCTATTATTTCTAATGCCGTTCTTGCCAGTGGTTTGAGTTTGATTTTACCGTTTGCCCTTTGGCTTAAAATATTAATCGGTGTTTTGTGCGGATTAACGGTATTTATCACAATTATGATTATATATTTTCATTCGCTTTTAAGCGTTTACAGGGTATGTGTTTATCAAAAAGAAAAATTCTTTAACACCGCCTTTGGTAACGCCTGGTTTTTCCATTTTTATATTTAATAACGAAAAGTGAGGGTTGATATGGTTAAGCACATTATTCTTTGGAAATTAAAGGATGAACACAATACAAAAGAAGTAAAGCTCGGTATTAAAACAGGGCTTGAAGGTTTGCTCGGCGTTGTTCCCGACCTATTGGAAATTAAGGTTGAAACCGAGAGTTTACCTTCTTCAAATGTTGATGTTATGCTATATTCGGTATTTACCGATGAGACGGCACTTAAAAATTACGCTGTTCACCCCGAACACGTAAAGGTGGCCGACACTTTTGTTCGCCCTTACACCGAAACACGCGCGTGTTTTGATTATGAAGACAAATAATTTAAAGGAGATAAATCTATGAAAAACAGTATTAACTATTCCTATGAGCAATTAAAAACCTTTTGTACCGATGCCTTTTTAAAGTTTGGCTTTAACAAGGATGAATGCGACATTATCGTTGATGTTTTGCTTACCAGTGACCTTTTCGGTATCGAATCACACGGTATGCAACGCCTTGTTCGTTATCACAAGGGTATCGAAAAAGGCCTTATCAAAATAGATGCTAAACCCGAAATCGTTTTTGAAACACCTGTTTCGGCAGTTATTGAAGGTAACGACGGTATGGGTCAGTTGCTCGGTCACAAAGCAATGAGTATCGCCATTGAAAAAGCAAAGAAGACAGGTATGGCAATCGTAACTGTTAGAAATTCTAACCACTACGGTATCGCGGGCTACTATGCAAAAATGGCTTGTAAAGAGGGTCTTATCGGTATGTCTATGACCAATTCAGAAGCCATAATGGTACCCACCTTTGCCAAAAAAGCAATGCTCGGCAGTAACCCGATAGCCATTGCTATGCCGGCAGAGCCGTATGATTTCTTCTTCGATGCTTCCACCACCGTTGTTACACGCGGTAAGCTCGAAATTTACAACAAGCTTGATAAACCGCTTCCTGATATGTGGGCACTTGGTGCTGACGGTAAAAGCAGCAGTAATGCATCTGATGTACTTAAAAACATCGTTGCAAAAGCAGGCGGCGGAATTATGCCGCTTGGCGGCGAAACCGAGCAAAGCGGTAGCCATAAGGGTTACGGATACGGTATGCTTTGCGAAATTTTCTGCTCTATTCTCTCTATGGGTCTTACATCTAACCACACACATATAGGTGGAAAAGGCGGTACCTGCCACGGCTTTATCGCTATTGACCCTGCTGTTTTCGGCGATGCTGCTGCAATTAAGGAGCATTTCTCCACATTCTTAAAAGAGTTACGCGAAGCTCCCAAGGCAGACGGTGCTACCCGCATTTACACCCACGGTGAAAAAGAAGTATTTGCATATAAAGACCGTTTGGAGAACGGCATCGATGTAAATATGGGTACCGTTGCTGAAATGGTAGACTTGTGTAAATATCTCGGTATGGATGTTAAAGAATATCTTGGTGAAGAAGCTCTCGCTCTCACACTCCAAAAGAGTTCTTACGATATGTAATTAAAAACAGTAAAACACCGCAGTAATTGGCGTGATACTCTTAACGGAGTATCACGCCAGTTCTATTCGCCTGCGGCGAGTGATATTACTGCGTAGTGATATTTGGACTTCGTCCAAGTGATATTCGCTTCGCGAGTTTGAAAGGCGAATAGAATATCACTGTGAGGCATAGCCGAACAATATCACTGCCCGAAGGGCAATATCACTCTT
>JAZUSW010000089.1:0-2633 GCA_045606925.1 Acutalibacteraceae bacterium
GCCGAAATCATTGACCCTGATACCGGTGAGGTTTTACCCGAAGGTGAAAAGGGCGAACTTGTATTTACTTCAATCACAAAAGAAGCGTTCCCGTTATTGAGATACCGAACACGCGATATTTGTGTGCTTTCTCGCCAAAAATGTTCTTGCGGAAGAACTCTTATCAAAATGAGTAAGCCGATGGGCAGAAGCGATGATATGATGATTATCCGCGGTGTAAATGTGTTCCCATCACAAATTGAAACAGTGCTTCTTAACGAAGGATATACTCCCAACTACTTTATCGAGGTTGACCGCGTTAATAATACCGATACTCTCGATGTTTATGTTGAGTTATCACCCGAAAAATTCTCTGATACGGTTAAGGAAATTTCCAAGGCAGAGAAAAAATTGGCCGATGCTATACGACTTATGCTTGGTATCGCGCCCGTTGTTCACTTAATTGCGCCTAAAACTATCACGCGTAGCGAAGGCAAGGCAGTGCGCGTAAAAGATAAGCGCAAATTACACGATTAAGGAGAGGAAAAATATGGCAGTAAAACAGCTTTCAATATTTGTTCAGAATGAAAAAGGCGCATTGGCAGAAGTTTTAAATACCATTGCCGGTGCCAATATAGAAATCCGTGCTCTATCAATCGCCGACACTAATGATTTCGGTATTCTCCGTGTAATCACAAATAATAATGAAAAGGCAACATTAGCTCTTGCCGAACATCACTTTGTAAGTTCACTTAACGAAGTCGTTGCTGTTCGCGTTGATGATGCTCCCGGCGGTTTGGCAAAAGCGGTTGACACCTTGCAGGCGGCCGATATTAATGTAGAATATATTTACGCTTTTGTAGGTCAATCAAAAAATCACGCTTGTGTAGTTCTCCGTGTGGATAACAACTGTCTTGCCGAAAAAACACTTCTTTCGGCCGGCTTTGAACTTATAAGCGAGGAAGAAATAACAAATCTCTGATTTTGGGGGACATAAAGTGTTTGCGAAGGTTAAAAGTATAGGTATTTTCGGTATGGAAACCTATATGGTTGAGGTTGAAGCCGATATATCATCAGGTTTGCCGGGGTTTGATATAGTAGGTCTTCCCGATGCGGCAGTTAAAGAGTCTCGTGATAGGGTAAGGGCTGCGATAAAAAACAGTGGTTATAAGTTTCCTGTTGGAAAAATCACGGTTAATTTGGCACCTGCTGATGTAAAAAAAGAGGGCTCGGTTTATGATTTGCCCATTATGATGGCATTGCTTGTTGCAACAGGTCAAATAAAGGGTGAACTTGAAGACAGCGCCTTTATTGGTGAAGTATCCTTAAACGGAAATGTGCGTAGTGTAAACGGCATTATTGCTATGACAATTTTAGCCAAGCAAAACGGCATTAAGAACTTTTATATTCCAAAACAAAACGAAAATGAGGGCGCAAATATTTCGGATATAAATATTTTCGGTATTGAAAATGTTGAGTCGTTATTTTTGCATTTGACCGATAAAAAGGTATTAAAACCAACCGAGAAAAAGAAAAGTCAAGTGCTTTCGCCCGTAAAAACAGTTGATTTCAGCGAGGTAAAGGGTCAACTACTTGCAAAAAAAGCATTAGAAGTAGCCGCTGCCGGCGGACATAATATTTTGCTCATTGGTCCACCCGGCTCGGGTAAAAGTATGTTGGCAAAGCGTTTCCCGACAATATTGCCCGAAATGACCTTTGAAGAATCTCTTGAAACTACAAAAATACATTCAATAGCGGGTATCTTAGATTCCGAAAATCCGATGGTAACACAGCGACCGTTTCGCTCACCACATCATACAACATCTTCGGTTGCATTAGCAGGCGGCGGTACCGTTCCGCGTCCGGGGGAGATTTCTATGGCACATAACGGGGTGCTTTTTTTGGATGAATTACCCGAGTTTAAACGCGATGTAATGGAGGCAATGCGCCAACCCTTAGAAGATGGCAAAATTACAATTTCTCGCGTTGCGGGGACACTTACATATCCGTGTTCAATAACACTTGTCGGCGCAATGAATCCTTGTCCGTGTGGATTTTTCGGTCATCCAACAAGGAATTGTACCTGCTCTCAAACTATGGTTACTAAGTATTTGAATCGTGTATCTGGACCGATGCTTGATAGATTGGATTTACATATTGAAGTACCGCCCGTTGATTTTGAAGCTTTGAGTTCCACACAGGTTGAAGAAACTTCAGAGCAAATAAGAGCCAGAGTAAATAAAGCACGGCAAATACAAAATGAGCGATATAAGGATGAGGGCATTACCTGTAATGCCAGATTAACCCCTGCAATGCTTAAAAAATACTGTCGCTTAACCAATGATGCCGCAAAACTTTTACAGGCATCTTTTGATAAACTCGGTATGTCTGCCAGAGCGTATGATAGAATTTTAAAGGTTGCGCGTACCGTTGCCGACCTTGATTCAAGTCAAGATATCGAAATGATACATATGGCTCAGGCATTGCAGTTTAGAAGTCTTGATAGGAAATATTGGGGCGACTAAAAAATCTATAATTATAAAAATTAAAAACACACCATCGAACGATGGTGTGTTTTTTGGTGGAACTGATGGGAGTCGCCGTCTGCTTCGCATACTTTTGGCTTGACGACCAAATGCTTTGCATTTGGTACC
>JAZUSW010000090.1:0-2225 GCA_045606925.1 Acutalibacteraceae bacterium
GTACAAACAAACTTTTTCATAAACTTACACCTCATTATAAATTTTAATTTTTAGTTTTTATCTAAACCCCGACAGGCACTGCACTTACCTACAAAAACTCGTTTTTCGGCAGTTACCGTACAGTCGAGCGTTTTTTCTATATAATCTTTTAAACTGCTTTCCGTGGTGGAACAATCCAGAATCCTACCGCAAAAAGCGCAATGGAAGTGGATATGGTCGGTGGCAGTGGCATCAAAATGCTGGTAGCCGTCACCCACCGGAATTTCGGCTATTATGCCTTCCTTGGCAAGTTCGGTTAAATTGCGATATACCGTACCCAAACTTATATTGGGCAGTTGTTCCCTCGCCTTTTCGTATATCCAGTTTACCGTTGGATGTGTAGTTGTACTTTTTAGTACATCTAATATCACTTCACGGCGCTTTGAGTAGTTTTTCATTATTCACCTCTTAAAAACAGTAATGATTACTACTTTTATTATATCTGATTTTTTTATCTTGTCAAGTGTTTTTTTATATTGACAAAAAAATTTTTTTGTAAGATAATAATAAATGATAGAAAGAAGGTAAAACCTTATGAATAATAAAGGTATATCCCGTTACGTTATAAAGCGTCTACCCCGCTATTATAGATTTTTAGGTGACTTATCCGCAGCAGGTGTAAAGCGTATTTCCTCGGGAGAATTAGCCAAGAAAATGGGCGTTACTGCAAGTCAAATACGGCAAGACCTTAACTGCTTTGGCGGATTTGGTCAGCAAGGATACGGCTACAACACCGATTTACTGCGCGAAGAGATTGGTGCAATTTTGGGGGTTGATTCACCTAAAAAAATTGTGCTTATAGGTATGGGTAATTTAGGTCGTGCCGTAGCGCTTCACTTAAATTTTGAAGAAAAGGGCTTTAATCTTATCGGTATTTTTGATAAAAAAGAATCCTTGATAGGTAATGTTGTTCGCAATATTCCCGTACGAAGCATTGCATCGCTTGATGATTTTTGCCGTGAAAACAGGCCTGAAGCCGCAATACTGTGTATACCCAAGGAATCGGTACCGCAAATAGCGGAACACTTGATAAAATTAGGTGTTAAGGGCTTTCTTAATTTCAGCCATTATGACTTAGCGGTAAAATACGAAGGGATACAGGTTGAAAATGTGCATTTTGGCGACAGTTTAATGCGCCTTTCATACAGTTTAACGAATAATTAAATAAAAATTTCATACAATAAGTGCGGTGAATTTAATGACAATTATAATTATCCGCACTTTAATTTTATATATAATTGTTACCATTGCCGTTCGTTTAATGGGAAAACGCCAAATCGGCGATATGCAACCTAACGAGCTTGTGGTGACCTTGCTTATTTCTGAAATCGCTGCAATACCGCTTCAAGACACTACCCAACCCGTAGTAAACGGTATAGTAGCGGTTTTTATGTTGGTTATTATTGAGATTGTAATGTCGGTTTTAACGATGAAATTTTTCAAGCTTCGCCAGATTTTAAGCGGAAAATCAATAATCATCATAAAGGATGGCGCCATAGACCAGAACGCTATGCGACAGGTGCGGCTTACGGTTATTGATTTAATTGAACTTTTACGCGCACAAAATGTTTTTGATATATCCACAGTCGCTTTTGCGGTGCTGGAAGTTAACGGTGATTTAAGTATATTACTTAAAAACACCGAACAACCCGTAACAGCAAAACAAATGAATATAAAAACCGAACCCGATGCCCTACCGATGCCTGTAATCAGCGATGGTAAGTTTATTAATGAAACTTTTGGCATTATAAACACCGATAAAAACAAAATTACTAAAATTTTAAAGGCGAAGAACACCTCGGTAAAAGATATATTTTTAATGACTATGGACAGCAAAGGCAACTACACTATATCTAAAAAGGAGAAAGCAAAATGAATAGACTTATAGCCGCAGGATTGCTGTTTTTTGTTGTTGGCGCGCTTTGCTTTGCCGATATGAAATTATCTAATCATATATACGACACTATATCAGAAGATATTAAAAAATGTAGTTCGGCCTTTGAACAAAAGGATTATGACACCGCCGTGGAATACGCAAAAAAACTGGAGGAAAACTGGGTGGAACACGAGGATATATTTTCGGTTTTTATTAACCACCGTCTGATAGATGAAATGGGAGAAGCGGTTGCAAAACTTGTGCCATTAGCAAAAAACCGAGATGTTTTATTTTTAACAGAGTGCCGTAT
>JAZUSW010000091.1:0-6866 GCA_045606925.1 Acutalibacteraceae bacterium
ATCAGTCGCTTACAATCCATAACACTTTCCAATAAAGAAAACACGATAAAAGGTATCTATAATATTTCAAAATGGGTCAATTATATCCCATTGCGCTATCTGTTTGGTGAGGCAAATTTAACCAGAGTTTTCCACCTTTATAAAAACGATAATATATACGGAAGCATTGTGTTTTCAAAACACGGTTTTCTAAAAAGTTTTTATGTTATTGCTTTGGACAGCGGAGAAATATTTCATTGCTATTCTCTATCTCGTGGCTCATTTAATTACGTTACAATTTACCAAAGTGACACTCAAATTGCTTTGGTAGAAACCTATCTTTCGGTAAACGATTATAAATACACTCACAAACTTTATGTTTTGGATGAATATGATCAGTTCGCTGATACACTTTCATTTTTTGTAGTGTACTATGCAAGTTATAATTTTGCTCAAAGAATGCATATGAGCAAAGGCTCAGTAAGTGAAAAAGCGTGGAGTTTTTCAAAACACGCCGATAAGTACAACCCCAAATGGCGCGAAACACATTTTCCTGATGAAAACTTTTTCGGCAAAACGAGTCTTATAAACAAATCATATGGAGATATTTAAAGCGGGGTGAAAATTCACCTCTCTTTTTGCTATGTATAGGTCGAAATTTGTATCACTTTTTGTAGGGAAGGCATTTATGCCTTCCGCTTTAATGGAACGGAAAATTAAGTTCCCTACATTTTTAAATTGTGTTGTTATTATTTGTGATAAAAGGGATTAATGCTTAGATTATTTACTTTTTATGCTGTTTGTGATACAATAAATAAAAACGAAAATCAGGGGAGATTATATTGTGAAAATTATAAAATTTTTATCGGGCATTGCCTTATCGGTTATTATTGCGGCAGTTGCTTGTTTTATAGAGAATCTTTTGCCTGTTCATTTAATCGGCGCTGCTGTAATTGCGATGTTTATCGGTATGATTGTAAATCATTTTATCGGCAAAACCAGTTTTATTGCATCGGGTGTTAAATTTACATCAAAGAAAATACTTAAATTTGCCATTATATTGCTCGGTCTCTCGCTTAATATCAACACTATTTTATATGTAGGTAAAATGTCACTTGTAGTTATGATTTTTACACTTGCAACTTGTTTTGGCGGCGGTTACTTTATTGGCAAGGCGTTAGGACTGAACTGGAAACTTTCCAACCTTATTTCTGCAGGCACCGGAATTTGCGGTGGCTCGGCTATTGCCGCTATTGCCCCTACAATAGATGCACAAGATAGTGATGTTGCATATGCTATGTCCGCCACATTTCTTTTTGATATGGCAATGATAGTGTTGTTCCCGATTATGGGCAGGGCCATCGGTATGAGCGCAGAAGCTTTTGGCATTTGGGCAGGAACGGCAGTTAACGATACTTCTTCGGTTGTGGCGACAGGATATGCCTTTTCTGAGGCGGCCGGCGATTTTGCAACTATGGTTAAACTAACCCGCACACTTTCGATTATCCCCACCGTTTTGACCTTCGCTTTAATTCAAATGAACCTAAAAAGAAAAGAAGCCACAATAAGCGGTGAAAACGGAAAAGAAATCAAAGCCAATTTTAGTTTTTCTAAAATTTTTCCCTGGTTTATTTTAGGATTTTTAGCGATGTCAATCGTAACAAGCATATTTACCATCCCTGCCGAAATTATTTCTTTTACAAAATCGGCAAGTAAATTTTTAATGGTTTGTGCCCTTGCTGCAATAGGGCTTAACACATCCTTTAAGGATATGAAAAAATCGGGCATCAGACCTATGATACACGGATTTATTATATCAGCTCTTGTTGTTATTGTAGCTCTTTTAGTTGAAATTGCATTGGGAATTGTATAATTATTAATATTACAGGGGGATATTATCATGAGCAAAATTACAAACCAACCTAAATACAAAAACGCATTACTACAAGCCATCCGCGCACAATTAGAGCACAGGGCTTTTTGGTTATATCTGCTTTGTGATGAAGCGCAAAAAAGGGGCTTAGACCCCAGGGACTTCGGCAGTGCGGCAATCAAGCGCTGCGGTCTTTCGCAGGGAAGCGACCTTGTTAAAAAAGGAAAAACCGACAGTTTAAAGGGCCTTCGCAAGACACTTTTTACCAAAGCGGCACAGTTGGTTTTTGAGATGGATGTGTTAGAATCTACCGATGACAAACTCTCCATCGACTTCCATTATTGCCCACTTGTTAAAGCCTGGCAAAAAGCAGGATGCAGTGACGAAGAAATTGCTATGCTTTGTGATATTGCAATGTGTGGCGATAACGGTATAGGCGAATGTTACGGAAGCGTTTTAGACCTTCCGAAATGCATCGCAAAGGGTGACGATATTTGTTCCCTTCGCTACCGCAAGAAAAATGTATAAATATCGCTGAATTTTTCTTATCACTTCTCATATGGGAGGGGTGCGGGATGGCACAGAGGCCCTCCCCTACAACACAAAGTTTTTAAATTCTATATAAGGAGAAATTTTAATGAAACACGCCGCAGATTTTAGAAAAATCGCCCGTGAAGCTCTGCATGATAATTGGCGCGTAGCCAGTTTGACAGGATTTGTTGCATCGCTAGTAGGTGCTAATATTGTAGAGTCGGGAAGTAGTTATGCCAGCAACAGTTTTTCTGATTTAAGTGATTTATCATTCTCTGGCTCCACACAACAAATTTTAACACTTGCAGTTATCATAGGAACAGTGCTTGGCTATTTATCTATTGTGCAACTTGTTATAGGCGGCGCCTGTAAATTAGGATATGCAAAATTCAACCTGAATTTAATAGACGGAAAACCCGTTGCTTTTTCGGATTTATTTTCGCAATCCAATCGTATAGGCGCAGGTTTTTGTATGAATTTACTCAGGGGGCTTTACACATTTCTTTGGTCCTTGCTCTTTGTAATTCCGGGTATCATTAAGTCGTATAGCTATTCTATGACACCTTATATTTTATTAGAGCATCCCCAAATGTCAGCAAACGAAGCAATTACTGCATCACGAAACATTATGCAAGGCAATAAGGAAAGACTGTTTTGGTTGTTGCTGAGTTTTATTGGTTGGGATTTATTATTTCTTTTGCCTTCATTGGTTGCTATTCTTCTTGCCGCATATGGCATTTGCAGCATTACTGCATTGATAATAACAATTTGCTTTTCGGCTTTGCTCGAAATTCTTTTATTGATGCCGTATAAAGAAGCAGCTCAAGCCGCTTTCTACCGCGAAATATCAAATGCAAACCATCCGTTCCAGCGCAGAGTTTAAATACCCTGTTATTTTAAATGCTTTCCGCAATTTTATTTTTTTATCACTTTCGTAGGGAAGGCATTTATGCCTTCCGCTTTAATGGAACGGAAAATTAAGTTACCCACATTTTTTAAATCGGCATACTATTATTTGTAACTCGTGGGAATTTAAACTGCAAGAATAATTAAATAAATATATTCACAAAAGCGAGGTGAATTTCACCTCGCTTTTGCTATGTATAGGTCAAAATATGCCGTTTTTCGTCGAAAATTTTGCTCTAAAATCGCCCGAAAGCCCAGTATTTATAAGGCTTAATTGCACTTTTGTGTTATTATAACACGAGCCTCTATTCTTCTCACAATACCTGTTGCTTTCATATATACATTTCTCCTTAAATTACAAATTGTGTTGTTATTATCTGTATTTTGAGGAGATTTATTCTGTATAATTTAGATATAATTCTTAATTCCAACTTTCAACCAACAAGGGATTTTTTCTAAAGCATTGAGTTATTGTTTTTGTTTGTATATGACATTATAATGATATTGTAATCAGCTGATTCAAAACATATTAAAGGAGATATTCTAATGATTAATATAGGTGACAAAATCAAAAAATTGCGAAAACAAAAAAATATATCACAAGAAGTTCTTGCAAATTATCTTGGCGTATCTTTTCAAGCTGTTTCAAAATGGGAAACAAATACAACCTTGCCGGATTTAACTCTTATCCCTGCCATTGCTTCTTTCTTTGGTACGTCCACAGATGAGCTTTTTGATTTCAATTTATATGAAATCGAAAAAAACATTGAAAAAATAGTGGATGAACATAGTAAATACTACGATATTGACAAAACCAAAGCAGAAAAAATCCTCCGTGATGGTTTGAGAAAATATCCCGGTAATGATATTTTGCTAAACTGCCTTATCGGTGTTCTGCCAATACCAGAACGAAGCGAAGAAGTGATAGAGACATGCAAAGCGCTGATCGAAAGCACACGCTTTGACGAGGTAAAATACGACGCTTACAGAATTATGGCAGAGGCATATATGTCAATTGGAGAATATGCCTTAGCAAAGCAGATAATTGAGCATATTCCGGAGATATATTTTACAAAACTTAGTGTTGCAGCTGAATTGCTTACGGGCGAAGATATGTTTGAAGCTGCAACTAAGCAGAAAAGTATTTCTTTTGAGCAAACAATAACCATGTGTGAGTTGCTTGCCGATTATTATAGTGGAGCAGGTGAAAAAGATAAGGCAAAAATTCAACTGCAACTCGCAAGAGATATAATTCTTGCAACCAAAAATGATTTTTCTACAAAGTTCACAAGAGAACTATACAAAGCCTTTGAGGAAAAATTAAACCAAATCAAACTCAAATTGGAAACTATTTAACAAAAACGGAGGTGAATTTCACCTCGCTTGTTTTTATGTATTCAAAAAAAGTTTTGCCGCCGCTACCATAACAACTAAAAAAACCACATTAACTGCCGTAAATATGGCTAAGTATTTTTTTGTTTGTTCGGGATGTAAAATTTTAAACTCGCTAAATGTGATCAAACTTGCAAGGGAAGCTACAAGTGTACCCGTACCGCCTATGTTGACACCCAAAAGCAGCGCGGGATAATCGGTTGTGAAACGGGAAAGCAGTATGGCTGACGGAACATTACTTATAAACTGGCAAGAAATCACCGAAAATATAAGCGTATCCTTTTGTAAAAGTTGTGACAATACACTGTTTACAGCATCTATTCTTGATAAATTTCCGGCGAATATAAAGAAAAAGAAAAATGTACCCAGCAAACCGTAATCCACCATCAAAAGCGACTCGCGGTCAGCAAAAAACAAAATAATCGGGATTATTATAAGCCCTGCCAAGAACGGCACAATTCTGAAAACTATCAGAATTGACACTAAAAACAATGCACAGTAAAGCGCTGTTTTTTTGCCGTTCAATTTTTCATTAAAATCATCGGTTATTACAAATTTTTCGGGTTTTATGGGCAAACAGCAAAGCGCCAAAAGTAAAATTGCCAATAAAAAAGCGGGTAGCATTATTTTACAAAATTCCGCAGTGGGAATGTTGAAAAAAGAGTACAAATAAAGGTTTTGCGGATTTCCAAACGGGGTTAGCATACCGCCGAGATTAGCCGATATATTTTGCAACACAAAAAGGTATGCCATATACTTTTCCTGTTTTGTAACCGACAGCGCAAAAAAGCCGAGCGGCAAAAATGTTATAAGCGCCATATCGTTGGCAATAATCATTGAACCGATAAAGGTTATAACTATAAGCGTTAAAAACAACGACCGCAAATTACCCGCTAATTTCACCAGTTTTCTCGCGAGTATTGTAAAAAACTTAATATTCCTTAAAGCGCAAACAACCGCTAAAGTTAAAAACAGGCAAGAAAGCGTACGCCAATCGAAATACTCTAAATACTGCTTATCGGGTGGTACAAAAAAGCAGGTAACAACAGCCAGAAAAGCCGCAATACAAAACACAATATTCTTCTTTATAAATCTTTTTGCCGTTAACATTTTCTTCATCCCCAAAACATAACCCACACATTATATTATAAATAAAAAAGAGTGTCAACCATATATTGACACTCTTTTTTATACTCCCGACAAAATGTGCATATTGCGGATACCGTTATCCTTTATTGTATCATTCACCAAATATGCCGCGCGTTCCATCTCGGCGGTTTTGTTGTGCAAAAGATTTTGATCTATAAGCATATCGGCAACCGAATTGCATACGCTCTCTATTATTTCGCACTTTTTATTGCTTAAATCTTCGCCGTTACCGCTTGATATCAGAAATTCAAGTAAATCGGCAATGCGGCTTGCTTCGGTGCTTATTTCTTTTAGCGCCTTAAAGCACCATTTATAATAAGGCATATATTTTTTATCAAGTAAAAACAATACCGCCACCGCGCTTTTTACAAACTCAAACACCGCCAATTGTGCCGCCGCAGTATCATTACGCGCGATGCATCTTTTATAATTATACTGTCCCGCCTGACCCATAAGCAAAAGGTTACCCGCTAATTTTTTTAATCGGATGTCTTCGGGATAGTATTTAAGACTGTGCCGTATTTTTGAAAACAAACCGTAATTATCGCAAAAAATCTCACCGTTTACCGCTTCAAGCAAAGAAAACTCTGGTAAAGAGAGCCACCCGCCTACCGTTAAAACACCGTTTTCGCTACCTGTTTTGTCCTTAAAAAAATCGCCCATCCTGATAACGCCGTGTCGGTTGCCGCCAACGGCGCTAAGCAAACTTCTCTTAAACCCTAAAAACTCTTTGGGGAGCTGCGCGTATGCGCGTTCAAGCTCAAACGCAGCTTTGCGGTCAACAACATCCTCATCGGGCAAAACTATACAAAAACCGGGTTCGAAATCGTGGTCGGCGGAAATGTCATCATCATAGCCGTAGCATTCCGAGCCGCTACCGAAAAGCCCTACCGCAATAAAGGGCAACAAATGTGGGAATTTCTTTTTTAACAACGGTTCGCCGTGTTCTTTATAAAATCTTTTTGAAAGCTCAAGCCCCTTCATAAATCCTCCTGTAACGCTCGGTTATTTGGTTTGCATAATAAAAATATCCGTA
>JAZUSW010000092.1:0-4800 GCA_045606925.1 Acutalibacteraceae bacterium
TCGAGCAATTCACGGGCTTCCTTCTCGCTGTTTTTTGCCGCAACATACTCGCGGTATTTTTCAACTATGGGAGATAACTGTTTATGCTCCTTCATAAGTTTTTTAAACAACTCGTTATTCGATACAGTTTCGGGCTTTGTAAGTTCCAAACTAATCTCTTCAAAACGCGCCTCAACCGCTTTTAATTTATCAAACATTGTTTTCTTCCTTTCTTTCAATTTGCTTTATTCCCTTTTCACACTTAACGCGGGTAAGCATAATTTCGTGCGAACAACCCAAACATCTAATCTTAAAATCAGCACCTATGCGCAATACCAAAAAGCGATTGGTACCGCAAGGATGTGTTTTTTTCATTAAAAGTATATCGCCTACTCTTACATCCATAGCAAATCCACCTAATTACATTTATATATTCTTTAATATTATACTCTAAAATAATATTAAAGGCAATATTTTCTTGATAAAGATGCCGTTTAATGTTAAAATAGATATAGAAAATATCAAGGGGTGTTGATTTTGTCGGAAAAACTACGGGTTTTACATACTGCCGACCTGCATTTAGGGGCTGAATTTTCTATGCTTGGCACACGCTCTAACACAAGACGCGCCGAGCTTAAAATTACGGGTGACAATATTTTTAAAATTTGCGGTGCAAATAAGATTGACCTGTTGCTTATCGCGGGTGATGTGTTCCAAAGCAATTCGGTGGACGAAAATATCGTTGCCGCATTTTTTGCCGCCTGTAACTTTTGCCCCGATACAACCGTTATTTTTGCCGCAGGTAACCACGACCCGCTAACAGCTGATTCCCCTTTTCTTAAATACAATTTGCCCAAAAACTTAATAGTACTGGGGCAAAGAGATGAGTGTATAACGCTTAAAGACAAAGGTGTGCGCATCTACGGTAAATCTTTTGGCAGTGTGTATATGAACGGTAGCGACCGATTCAGCATTACTCCCGAAGATGACGATTTTGTTAATATAATGGTGCTGCACGGCGATATTTCATCTGATAAATCGGGAATGTACAACCCTATCTCTATTGATTTTTTGGAAAACAGCAAAATGGACTATGTGGCACTCGGTCACATACACGAATTTTCGGGTATAAAAAAGGCAGGTAACACATATTACGCATACCCCGGCGCCCCTGAGCCGCACGGTTTTGATGAACTTGGCAGCAAAGGTGTTATTTGCGGAGAAATCGGTAAAAATTACTGCAACTTAAAATTTATTGAAACTGCAAAGCGCACATATCGTTATGAGGAAATCGATATAAGTGATGCCAAAAACACCAACGATATTTGCAATATTATTTTGACCGCTTTGAAGGAAAAATTCGGTGAAAAATACGCCGATAATCTCTACAAAATTGTACTTACAGGTAAAGTTGATGAAAATCTTACTATAAACTGCACCGAAATACAAACCCATTTGGGTGATTCGGTTTTCTTTGTTAAGCTTCGCAACAAAACCGAAATTGCAATAGATTTACCGCTTTTGGCAAAGGAGAACTCGCTTCGCGGCAAATTTGTAAAAATAATGCTCCAAAGATGTGAAGAACAACCCGAAAATGCCGAGCAAATTATGCGTTCGTTATATTTGGGTCTTAAAGCATTTAATGCGGAGGTGAAATTCAGTGAGAATAGATGAGATACACATTTACGGATTTGGTAAATTCAGGGACTATAAACTGAATTTCGCCGATAATTTTAATCTTATTTACGGTGAGAACGAAAACGGCAAAACCACGATTGCCGAGTTTATAAAAATGATGTTTTACGGAAACCGTCCCCGTAATAATGATGCTTTTACCAATCCGCGCATAAAATATCGCCCACTGGATGGCGGCACTATGGCAGGCAGCATAACCTTTTTGCACCAGGGCACCCGCTACCGAATCGAACGGGAATTTAAAGGCAGTAATGCCACCGATAAAATCACTCTCTACAATCTTGATTTGGGCGAGAGTACGGCTTTATCGGGCAAGGATGAAATAGGTGAAAAATTCTTTTCGCTTAATTTCGGCGCGTTTGAAAAAAGCGTATTCATAAACAACTCGGTAACATTTTTAAACGATGCCGAAGCTGACGGTGCAATAAACGCACGACTTTCCAATATGAATACAACGGGAGATGAAGATATATCCTACGAAGCCGTTGTAAAGCGCATTAACGCGGCGATGGAAGAAATTAAAACCAAAACGGGACGCGGCGGCGCACTTGTAAAATTAGATGCCGCGCTGTCGGCACTCAACGAGGATGCCGCCAATCAAAAAATTCTTGCCGAAAGACAGGATGAACTGCAAGAAAGAATCCAAAAAGCCGAACAGGTTTGCGCTTCGCTGTCCGATAAAAAGAGTAAATGCTTTGAGGAACTTAAAACGGCAGAAAAATTTGAAATCAAAACCAAACTGGAAGAATTTGTAAGGGTTGCCGAGCAATATGAAAAAATCGAACGGCAAATCACCCTGACGGGCGGCGGCGTTGCCGATAAAAGTTTTTGTGACAAATTA
Organism: Acutalibacteraceae bacterium; assembly: GCA_045606925.1. Taxonomy (GTDB): domain Bacteria; phylum Bacillota; class Clostridia; order Oscillospirales; family Acutalibacteraceae; genus SIG565. Next base: position 2,516 of record JAZUSW010000092.1, read on the forward strand.
GAAGCACTCATTGATAAATGTCAGAAGTATGCCGAAAATTGTGAATTTTTAAACAGTGAAATCGCACATCTCACCGATGATGTTGCCGCCCTTGAACAGTCGGCTTTAAAAGGCGAAAATGTTGAAACCTTAAAACAGGAACTTGCCGTTATTAACTCAAGGACCGAAGCGCTCCAACGCGAAAAAGACGGTTTTGAGCTGCAAAAAATCCGATTAAGTGAAAAAATCGGTCTTGCCAAACCAAAAACTAACATAGCCCTTGTTATTATCGGTTGTGTTTTGGCAGTAATATCGGCTATCGGCGGCGTTATGTTCTCACCCTATATTTTCTCTGGCGGGGTGGTTGGTGTATTATTGTTTATACTTGGCTTTATACTAAAAATCAGGCCGGATACAAAGCAGTTACAAAGTGAACTTACAGTATTAGAGCGTCAGATAGAAAATATCCAAAATGACATAGCTGCGGCCAAGCAATCATTGCAAACCGTCACACTTAAAATCAATGAATTAACCGTTAAAAATGAAACGGGAAAATCGCTTTTGCAGGATAAAAAGGGACAGGTTATCGCAAAACGCACCGAGTTGTTGGAAATGCAAAACAACTCCGCCACCGCATTAAACGAAATGCTTACTTTTGCCGCATCGATTAAGCGAGTGTCGGATATTGAAGGCGCCAAGGCGCTTTTGGATGAAATCGAACAAAACATAGATGAACTTGCCAGATTACAGGTTGCGGCCGAATATGCCGCGAAAGGTACCAACTGCAAAAATCTATCGGAAGCAAAACAACGGTTATCGGTTATATCCTTAAACCAAAATGCGCCAACCGGTACACTCGATAAGCTTCGCGAGGAATTGAAACAAATAACCGATGAACACGCCGGTGTCTCACGCGAATTAGCGGCATTAAAAGCCGAAGCCAAAGCGGCATTTTCGGGATTGCGCGTCCCCGCCGAGATTGAGCGTGAAAAACGCGAATTACAAACTCAAATTGCTGAGCAAAAAGAATATTATGAGGATTTATCCTTAGCGCTTGATGGTTTGACGGCGGCTTTCGGTGAAATACGCCGAAGTTTTAGCGGCGTTCTTGAAAACAGAGCATTGGAACTTTTATCGGGCATAACAAACGGTAAATACAACTCGATAAATGTGTCTAAAAACTTTGATATTACCGTATCGGAAAGTGATAGTTTTGGCTCACACGGTTTAGAGTATTTAAGCAAAGGCGCTATGCATCAGGCATATTTTTCTTTGCGTTTGGCGCTTAGTGAACTAATGGGCAAGGAAGCGGGTGGATTGCCTGTTATCCTGGATGATGCATTCTCGCAATATGATGATGTACGACTTTTAAAGGCGTTGGAATTTTTATATAACTATTCAATTAACGAGCAAGTAATCTTCTTTACCTGCCATAACGACTGTAAAGCCGCCGCCCAGAATATCGGCGCAAAAATCATAAATCTATAATAAAAAAGAACCCCATTAAATTAGTTATTATAAAAGTTATTACAAATTTCGGTGGAGGTATTCTTTCCTCTTATAATGAGACCAATAAATGCCTTACTATGAGAGGAAGGTGGCACGGCATAGCCGTGACGAAAGGAGACTGCGAAACTTTGGGTTTAGATTAACTTTATTGTACCGCACTCTCCCTCAGTCGCCTACGGCGCCAGCTCCCTCCCGGAAGGAGCCTATGGTCACGCTCGTGCATTTTGAAAGTTTGGACTTAACCCTTGACAGCATTTGCACAAACAGATTGATTCTATATGGAGATAACTATATGAATGTAGTTGAACATTATGATATACTTATCGATGAAAATAATGACCCTGTATATGACCCCGACTCCTTAAAGAAATATATGGACAAGTGGGACGGTCAAGTTTTTATTGACGCAATGAAACTTGATAAAACAAAAAACATTTTAGAAATCGGCGTTGGCACAGGTCGTCTTGCATTAAAAACTATACCGCTTTGCAAAGAGTTCGTTGGTATTGATTTATCTCCCAAAACAATCGAAAGAGCAACACATAATTTATCGCAATATAAAAATTTAAAACTGATATGTGATGATTTTATGACCCATAATTTTGGCACTACTTTTGATGTTGTGTATTCTTCATTAACTTTTATGCACATAAAAGAGAAGCAACAATGTATCAATAAAATATATTCGTTGTTAAACCCAAAAGGGATTTTGGTTTTATCAATTGATAAAAATAAAAAAGAATATATCAATTATGGGGAAAGGAAAATAAAAATATATCCTGATAACCTTGATAACA
>JAZUSW010000093.1:0-2515 GCA_045606925.1 Acutalibacteraceae bacterium
TCCTTGGGTCACAGAACGACATGGCAACGATCCGACTTGGTCAATAGGCGTTATGTATTTTTCAAATGCAGCACCCAGCAGAAAGCCGATAAGCGGCATAAGACCCTGAAAGCCGCCGAACCAAGCGCCCGTAACCGCCATATGCCAGGGTTTTAGCTTAGGTGCCGACAATCCCTTACAAACGGCTACCGCAAAAGCATCCATCGAAAGACCGACTGCCAAAATAAACAGTTCAATAAAACTCAATCAATACACATCCCTTAAAAATGTTTTTACATTATAACACCTATAATTATTGATGTCAACTTTGCAAAAAATATTGACAAAAAAGCAATTAAATTTTATTATTAGATATTGGAAAGAAGTTGATATTATGAAAATAGCAATATACGGTTACGGTAACCTTGGTCGCGGTGTGGAAAAAGCCATCCTTCAAAACGATGATATGGAGCTTTTCGGAGTTTTTACAAGGAGAAATCCCGAAACTGTAAAAATCGATACCGACTCGGCAAAGGTTTTGCCCGACGATGATATTTTAAAATACAAAAATGATATTGATGTGCTTATAATTTGTGGCGGCAGTGCAACCGATTTGCCTGTTATGACACCATATCTTGCAAATCACTTTAATGTTATTGACAGCTTTGATACACACGCCGATATACCAAGACATTTTGCCAATGTTGATACGGCCGCAACTGACGGTAACAAGGTAGCGCTTATCTCAGCCGGTTGGGACCCCGGTATGTTTTCTATAAATCGCCTTTATGCATCATCTATATTACCTTGCGGCAAAGATTATACATTTTGGGGTAAAGGTGTAAGCCAAGGTCACTCGGATGCTATACGCCGAATTGAAGGTGTTATCGATGCAAGACAGTATACCTGCCCTGTAGCTTCGGCTCTTGAAAGTGTAAGACGCGGCGAAAATCCCGACCTTACGACCAGACAAAAGCACACAAGAGAGTGTTTTGTGGTAGCCGCGGACGGCGCCGATAAGCAACGAATTGAGCAAGAAATAAAGAATATGCCCAAATATTTTGCCGATTATGATACAACAGTTACCTTTATAACAAAGGAAGAACTCGATAAAAACCATAGCGGTATCCCACACGGCGGTTTTGTTATCCGCTCAGGAAAAACGGGCAACGGCAACTCACACATCATTGAGTATAGTTTAAAACTTGACTCCAACCCCGAATTTACCGCAAGTGTGCTTATATGCTATGCTCGGGCAATATTTAAAATGTACACGCGCGGCGTTACGGGCTGCAAGACGGTTTTCGATGTAGCCCCCGCCGACCTTTCGGCATTACCTTATGAAGAAATTATTAAAAATATGCTTTAAAAAAAATCCGCAGTACCACTGCGGATTTTTTAAAGCAACCAACGGTTGACACAAACAAGTAAACAACTCTTGCTTGATAATTTAAGATTACCATCATACAATATAGTGTAAGGAGGAGATATTATGACCATAGGACAAAAAATCTCAATACTCAGAACAGCACTTAATTTATCCCAGGAACAGTTAGCCGAAAAATTAGAAGTTTCGCGCCAATCGGTTTCAAAATGGGAATCGGATAAATCTCTGCCTGAGGTTAATATGATACTTAGACTTTCCCAAATTTTTAACATAACACTTGATGATTTACTTCGCGATGAGATACCGCTATCCCCCACCTATACCGAGCCGATTTTCAGACCTACCGAAAACATAAATTACAACCTTAAATATTTTGGTACCGATGGTTTTCGCGGTGAGGCAGGTACGGCGCTGACAAGTGACCACGCCTATAAGATAGGTCGTTTTCTTGGTTGGTACTATTCTTCATCCCTTTCGGGAAAACGCTCAGGCGCACATAAACCCAAAATCGTTGTAGGTAAAGATACACGGCGTTCAAGTTATATGTTTGAGTATTCTATTGTTGCCGGTCTTACTGCATCGGGTGCCGATGCTTATATGCTCCACGTAACAACAACACCCAGCGTATCATATGTCGCCCGTCAGGATAATTTTGACTGCGGTATTATGATTTCTGCTTCGCACAATCCGTTTTATGATAACGGCATAAAACTAATCAACGGTTATGGCGAAAAAATGGATGATTATACCCTTTCGCTTATCGAAAAATACATTGACGGTGAGACCGAAGAGTTTGGATTTGAAGGAGATTTGCCCTTTGCAACACGCGAGAATGTGGGTAAAATTATTGACTATTCGGCAGGACGCAACAGGTATGTAGGTTATCTTATTTCGGTTGCCGCAAACTCTTATAAGGAACTTAACATCGCGCTTGACTGTGCAAACGGCGCTTCCTGGATGATTGCAAAAAATGTTTTTGATGCGCTTGGTGCCAAGACACACGTAATTAATGCCGAGCCCGATGGTGTAAACATCAATATGAATGCCGGTTCCACCAACATCGGCGTTTTAAAAAAGTTTGTTAAAGAGCATAGATGTGATGTAGGTTTTGCGTTTGACAAGTCGGATCGTAGCCATGTCGTTCTGTGA
>JAZUSW010000094.1:0-2542 GCA_045606925.1 Acutalibacteraceae bacterium
AAAAAATAATTAAACAAAGGGGTAAAAAATTATGTTAAAGGTTTTAAAATTTGGCGGCAGTTCTTTGGCTGATGCAAATCAGTTTAAAAAGGTTGCCGAAATCATTAAATCTGAACCCGAAAGAAGATACATCGTTGCCTCAGCACCCGGTAAGCGTTTTTCGGCCGATATTAAGGTTACCGATATGCTTCTTGAATGCTTTGAAAACTCTTATGATAAGGATGCTTCGGCTGAAATTTTTGCAAAAATTGAAAAGAGATTTGAAGATATTATTACCGATTTAGGTCTTAATTTTTCATTAAAAGAGGATTTTGCCAACATCAAAACAGCTTTGATTAACCACGCAGGTCGTGATTTCTTTGCCAGTCGCGGTGAGTTTTTAAGCGCAAAGGTTTTGGCAAAATATCTTGATTATCCGTTTATTGATGCAGGTGCCTGTATTTTCTTCAATGAAAACGGTTCACTTAATACTCAAAAGACTAACGAAACTATTGCCCGTATTTTGTCAAGATACGATTATGCGGTAATCCCCGGTTTCTACGGTTCGATGCCCAACGGCACCATTAAAACCTTTTCCCGTGGCGGTTCTGATATTACAGGTTCATTGGTTGCTCGTGCTGTAAATGCCGATTTATATGAGAACTGGACCGATGTTTCGGGACTTTTGATGGTTGACCCAAGGATTATCGAAAATCCGTGCAAGGTTACAGAGATTACCTATAGAGAACTTCGAGAGTTATCATATATGGGTGCAACTGTATTACACGAAGATGCCATTTTCCCTGTAAGAATTGCAAATATTCCTATTAATATCCGCAATACTAATGCGCCTGAAGACAGCGGTACAATGATTGTTTCAAAGGCGGTTACCGATTCTACCGAATATACCATTACGGGTGTTGCAGGTATGAAGGGCTTTACCGCAATTTATATCGAAAAGGATATGATGAATTCCGAGGTTGGCTTTACCCGCAGAGTTCTTGAAACACTTGAAGAGCACAATATTTGCTTTGAGCATTTACCATCGGGCATCGATACAATGTCTGTCGTTTTGCGCTCTTCCGATATTAAAGATTTCAAGGGTAATATTACTGCTGACATCGTTAAACGCGTAAATCCGGATTCAATAACTTTATTTGAGAATTTAGCACTCATTGCTGTTGTTGGTCGTGGTATGATTAATAATGCAGGTACCGCCTCAAAAATCTTTAAGGCATTAGCGGATGCTAATATAAATATTCGAATGATAGATCAAGGTTCAAGTGAGCTTAATATCATAATCGGTGTTGAAGAGAAAGATTATAAAAATGCCATAAAAGCAATTTACAATAAGTTTGTTAATGGAGAAAGCAAATAATGATTTGTGATAATATCACTGTTAATAACAGTGGCTGTGTTGAATTTGCAGGGCAAGATGTCACGCTTCTTGCAAAACAATACGGTACGCCACTGTATTTGATGGATGAACAGCGTATACGCAATAATTGTCGCGTATATTTTAATGCTTTGAAGGAAAATTTTGGCGATAACTTTACTGTGCTATATGCCAGTAAAGCAAATTCGTTCAAAAAAATATATCAAATAATTGCCCAAGAAGGTTTTTGTGCCGATGTCGTTTCGTTGGGTGAAATTTATACCGCTCAGAAAGCCGGATTTCCGCTTGAAAAAACATATTTTCACTGTAATAACAAGACCGATTCGGATATTGAATATGCCATAAAAAACGGTGTAGGTCACTTTGTTGTTGATTGCAGGGAAGAACTGGATGCAATCAACAAAATCGCTCAAAAGCACAATATTTGCCAAAATTTATTACTTCGCTTAACACCCGGAATAGATACTCACACTTATGAGGCGGTAAATACGGGTAAGGTTGATTCAAAGTTTGGTACAGCGATTGAAACCGGACAGGCCGAGAGTTTGGTTGAGTATGCTTTGACACTTAAAAATATTAAGCTTTGCGGTTTCCATTGTCACATTGGTTCAATGGTTTTTGATTCGGACACATTTTTACGCGGCTCTGAGATTATGCTTCAGTTTATAAAAAACGTTCAAGACAGGTTTGGATTTTTAACCGAGCAGTTAAATTTAGGCGGTGGATACGGTGTTAGATATACCGAAAATGACCCGACAATTAATATTGCGCAAAACATAACCCAGGTTGCCTCATTTTTAAAGACAAGAACAAATGAGCTGGGTATTAAATTACCCAGAATTTTGATGGAACCGGGTCGCAGCATTGTCGCCGATGCAGGTATGACCGTTTATACGGTAGGTTCGGTTAAAGAAATACCTGGCTATAAAAATTATACATCGGTTGATGGCGGTATGAGCGATAACCCAAGATATGCGCTTTATCAGTCGGAATATACTGTTTTTGTTGCAAACAAAATGAACGAAACGGCTGATTTTAGATGCGATTTGGTTGGTCGGTGTTGCGAAAGCGGCGATATCATACAACCAAATGTTACCTTACCAAAGCCGGTACGGGGAGATTATGTTGCGGTTTGTACAACCGGTGCATATAACTATTCTATGGCAT
>JAZUSW010000095.1:0-9635 GCA_045606925.1 Acutalibacteraceae bacterium
AACATTACCAATGCGGCAACGCCTGTCAATAAACCTAAAATTTGACAAACCTTGTTAATAGTTTTCATATGCACCCTCCTTACTTTGTTTCCTTGTGTACGGTGTGCTTCTTACAGAACCTGCAATACTTATTCATTTCAAGTCTGTCCGGATCGTTCTTCTTGTTTTTCATTGTGTTGTAGTTGCGCTGCTTGCACTCTGTACAAGCTAAAGTGATTTTAACTCTCATGACGGCACCTCCCGTTTTACGGAATTTATTTTTGCCTCTTCAAAGGCAAATTCGCCTCCCTCAGCAACCACATATATTGACCTTGACGCACTATGTTGTAGCGACAAAGTAAAGCACTCACAATATATGTATAATTTGCTTTGAATCCCTCTTTTTGCTTAAAAATAGGCGCAAAAAAAAAGACCTTCAGAGGTAGTAACAGTATAACACACTTTACACCTTTGGTCAAGTCTTTTTTTAATTTTATTTATGATATGTCCCGCCGTTTGCAATTTTAAATGCGCGATAGATTTGTTCGGTAAGCATAACCCGTGCCAATTTATGCGGAAAAGTCATTTCGGACATAGACATTTTTAAGTGTGCCGTTTGTTTCAGCCCCTCATCAAGTCCGTAAGAGCTTCCTATTAAAAATACTATACAGCCCTTACCGTTTATAGCGGCATCGGTTATATATTTACTGAACCTTTGGCTTGACATTTGTTTGCCTTCGATACACATAGCCACGCGAAGCGCACCTTGCGGTATCTTTTTTTCTATTGCCGCCGCCTCGCGTTTAAGACAGTTGTATATTTCCTTTTCGGTTGGGTTTTCGCTTATTTTTTCGGGCGTTATTTCGGTCGCCTCAAAGCTGCAAAAAGCTGATAAACGCTTTTCATATTCGGCTGCGGCGTCTGAAAAGAATTTCTCCTTTAATTTGCCCACCGAAATAATCTTAATTTTAATCATACGCAAAACCAATCCCCGCCCGAAACCGCGGCGGCCCTCAATATGTAATCCTCGTCTCTTTTAGCGCCGATATCGCCAAGACAAGCCACCGCCGTGCTTTCAGCCAAGCGCGGTATGTTATTGTGTTGGCTTAAATGCGCCAAAATAAATCTTTTGGTGCCCGACTCTAAAAGCCGAGGCAATTCGGCGGCGCAAGAAATGTTGGATAAATGCCCTTTTTCACTTAATATTCTTAGCTTTAACTCGGGCGGATACGGTCCGTTTTTAAGCATTTTTATATCGTGATTTGATTCAATATAAACCAGATCACTGCCAAGCAACGCCTGTCTTACGGTGTCGGTGACAATTCCTAAGTCGGTGCAAACCGATATTTTGGTGTTATCGGGCATTTCGAAGAAATATCCGCTTGACCCTAAACAATCGTGGCTTGTTTCAAAGCGGACCGCATTTATGTCCACTATAACAGCACTGCTTTGAATTTCTTTAAGAACGGCGTCCTTAGGAAGACGGCAATACTTTTCAATACCCGCCAGTGTAGGTGCCGAGGCAATAACAGGCGCCTTTGTCGCCTTAATTATTGATGATAGCCCTTTTATATGGTCGCTGTGCTCGTGGGTTACAAATATCGCCTTTATATCGGAGGGGTTAATGCCTTTTTCGGCAAGAGCGTTTATTGTTTGTTTGCCTGATGCACCCGCATCAACCAGTATGCCGCCGTTTCCCGTGCCCACAAAACAGCAGTTTGCACTGCTTGAGCTGAAAAGCGGTAAAAATCTTGCCATAAAGACACCTCCCTTTTATCAAAATATTATAAAAAGGGCTACCGTGATAGCCCTTTTAAAATTGTTATACTTCTCGTTTTATATCGGCACCAAGCATTGTCAACTTGCCGACTACATTTTCATAGCCGCGGTCAATATGCTCAATATCCTCTATAACGGTCTCACCCTCAGCCATAAGAGCCGCAACTATCATAGCCGCACCCGCTCTTAAATCCACTGCGCGCACCCGTGTGCCTTTAAGTTTTTCTACACCGTTTATATACGCGCGCTTGCCATCCACCTGAATTTCGGCACCCATAAGTGAGAGTTGTTCAACATATCTGAAACGACTGTCCCAAACACCCTCGTTTATAATGCTTGTCCCTTCAGCCACGGTAAGTACCGCGGCGATTTGAGGTTGCATATCGGTCGGAAAACCGGGGTGTGGCATAGTCTTTACCTTACACATACGGGGATTGTTTTCCATTGCAACCCTTACCGATTCATCATTTTCTTCAACGGTGGCACCCATTTCTCTTATTTTTACAATAATTGATTCAAGATGCTTAGGTATAACATTTGTAACCAAAATATCGCCCTTTGTGGCAACCGCCGCCGCCATATACGTTCCCGCTTCTATCTGGTCGGGAATAATACTGTACGCGGTACCTTTAAGATGCCCGACACCACGGATTTTAATAGCGTTTGTACCGGCGCCCATAATATTGGCACCCATAGAGTTTAAAAAGTTTGCAAGGTCAACAATATGCGGTTCCCTTGCGGCGTTTTCTATTACCGTTACGCCGTTTGCCTTAACGGCGGCGAGCATTATATTTACGGTTGCGCCAACGCTTACCAAATCAAGATACACATAGCCGCCGCGAAGCATATCGGCCTTTACATCCACCATACCGTCATCAATGGTAACCTTTGCGCCTAACGCCTCGAAACCTTTGATGTGTAAATCTATCGGGCGCACACCGAAATCGCAACCGCCGGGAGGAGCTACACGGGAGCGTCCCATCCTACCGAGCAAGGCGCCCATAAAGTAGCTTGAAGCGCGCATACTTTTTGCCATTTTTTCGGTAACGGTAAATGAAGTTACGCTTGTCGGGTCTATCCTTACGGTTGTGTTGTCCAAAAACTCAACCTCGGCACCCAATTCACTTAAAACCTTGCAAACCGAACGAACATCCGAAATTTCTGGTAAATTTTCAATAACACAGGGACCCTCTGCCAAGAGAACACCGGGCAGGATTGCTACTGCTGAGTTTTTAGCCCCGCTTATTCTTACTTCGCCCGACAATTTTTTGCCGCCGGTAACCACAAACTTTTCCAAAGTAGCGCTCCTTTCCCCTTGAGTTTATTCCAAAAAAACATTTAATTCCATTTGACATTATATACTTTACCGCTTAATATGTCAAATTTATTTTTACAAGTGCAAAAAGTTAGGTAAATTTATGTAAAATTTGAAATTAACTCTTCTAATTTGTAAAACTATTTGGTATAATAAATAAATAAACGATTTATAATGAGGTTCATTATGAAAATTTTGGTAAAAGATATCGAGATTAATTACGAACAGGTAGGCACAGGTCCCGACATTTTATTATTGCACGGTTGGGGTTCTTCACTGGATGTTTACAAAGGCATTATGGAATTATTTGGAAATTCCTACCGCCTTACCGCGCTTGATTTTCCCGGTTGCGGAAAAAGCGGCACCTTGCCAAGCATCTGGACAAATGATGATTATGCCGATTTTATTTTAGAATTTATACAAAAAACGGGGCTTGAAAATCCTATACTTATAGGTCACTCGCACGGCGGCAGGGTTACACTCAAACTTGCGGGCAGCGGTATGCTTAATCCACCCAAGATTATTTTACTCGATGCGGCAGGTCTTATCCCTAAAAAAAGTTTAAAACGGCGTATGCGTGATGCAGTTTTTGCCACCGTTAAGGCAACGCTTAAACTGCCTGTTATAAATAAGCACTCGGAGAAGCTGCTTCAAAAGGCGCGTAGCCGCTACGGCTCGACGGACTATAAAAATGCGGCAACGCAGGAACTTCGCAGTACGCTCGTTAATCTTGTTAATACGGACCTTAGGGATATTTTACACAACATAAAATGCCCCACCTTGCTTATTTGGGGCGAAAATGATACGGCAACCCCTTTGGCTGATGCGCAAATTATGGAAAAGCTTATCCCAAACGCAGGTCTTTGCGTTATAAAATTTGCAGGACACTTTGCCTTTTTGGAACAACCCCGTCAGGCAAATGCCATATTAAAAAGTTTTTTAGGTTAAGGAGATAAAAATGAACGAGAAGATTTTTATTGCGGTTTGCATAATAGCGGCAATAGCTCCGCTTTTTGCTACCTACAAGCATTTTCATATGCTACAACAAAACTCTTACTTCCCTTCGCGATATATCAAATGGCTTTACGATTCGTTTTTTATGCGCTTACTTTTGTTGACAGTAATCTTTTGCGCACTGTCCTTGGTTGTAAAATACAACATCGTCTTTTCCCTTGTAATAATTTCGCTTTACGCCGTAGCACAAATGTTTATTGCCTTTTATGACCGTAAAAAATCAATAAAACGCCTTGTTATTACCGCGCGTGTTAAAAGATTGTATATCACCGCACTGTTAGTGCAAATTGCGCTTTTCTTTGCGACAATCAGTACAAAGAATATGACCCGTGGCGTGTTCTTCTCTTGTCTAATACTTCTTTGCGTGTTTGCGCCGCTTCTTGTGCTAATCAGTTGGCTTATCACATATCCGATTGAACGGCTTCTTTCTAAATACTTTGTAAATGATGCCAAAAGGATTTTGCAAAGTGTAAAGGGACTAAGGGTTATCGGTGTTACAGGTAGCTACGGTAAAACCAGCACCAAGTTTATTTTAGCCAGAATTTTAAGCGAAAAATACAATGTACTTGCCACGCCGCAAAGTTTTAATACACCAATGGGCGTTGTCAAGACCGTAAGAGAAAGTTTGCGTGCTCAGACCGAAATCTTTGTTTGTGAAATGGGTGCTAGAAACACGGGCGACATCAAAGAAATTTGCGATATTGTCAATCCCGATATCGGCATTATCTCCGCGGTAGGTCCGCAACACCTTGAAACATTTAAGTCGGTTGAAAATGTATTCAACACAAAATTTGAATTATACGATGCCTGTCGCAAAAAGGGCGGTAGAGTGTATGTAAACACCGATAGCCGCCATATTGCCGAAAATTTGGGTGAGCGCGAATGTGTGGCATATTCGGTAAGCGGCAACGGCGTTTACGCAAAGGATATAACCTACTCCCGCGAGGGCTCACGCTTTACTGTTTGCTTTGCCGACGGTGTGGAAATTTCGGTGCAAACAAAGCTTCTCGGCAAACATAATGTTCTGAACATAACGGGTGCCGCCGCCATAGCGTATGACCTTGGCGTTACAGCCGAACAGATAAGATATGCTGTGTCGCATCTTGAAGCCACCGAGCACCGCTTGGAGCTTAAACCGTTTATTGCCGGCTGCACAATGATTGACGATGCTTACAATGCAAACCCCGAGGGTTGTGTTGAAGCGGTTAATGTGTTGGCAAACTTTGACGGTATGAAAAAGGTTATAATAACCCCCGGTCTTGTAGAACTCGGCGATAAGGAATACGATTTTAACTACAAATTAGGTCTTGCCGCTGCTAAGGTGTGCGACCACATCATTTTAGTAGGCAGACGCCGCGCGGTACCACTTAACGATGCCGTATCCTCTACCGATTTTGATTTATCGCACCGACATATTGTTGGCTCGTTTAAAGAAGCAACCCAGGTGCTTTCTACCTTTGCCGATGCAAACACCGTTGTTTTGGTAGAAAACGACCTTCCCGATAACTATTTGAATTAGCAGGTGATTTTATGAAAACAAATTTAGCAGTATTCTTTGGCGGCCGCAGCGTTGAGCACGAGGTATCTATTATCTCAGCCGTTCAGGCAATGAAGGCGCTTGACCGCGAAAAATACAATGTAATTCCCGTGTATATAACAAAGGATGCCGAGATGTATACCGGCCCTATGCTATTCTTTATTGAAAATTACCGCAATATGCAGTATCTTCTTGGCGCAAGTAGTCCCGTAAGTATTGTAAGAAACGGTGCAAATGTCGTTATGAAATACCTGAAAAGCGGTTTTTTATCACGCCGCAAAGATGTTATTCTTGATGTTGCCCTGCCGATAGTTCACGGCACAAACTGTGAAGACGGCGCACTTGCGGGTTTTCTTGAACTTTTAGGTCTTCCTTATGTTGGATGCGATATTATATCGGCGGCAGTTGGTATGGATAAAGCCATATATAAAGATGTTTTAAAAAGTGCGGGTTTGCCGGTACTACCCTGCTATAAATTTACTTCGCGCGAATATTCTTTAAACCGTGACGGCATTGTCCAAAAAATCATTTCCGATTTTTCTTTGCCGGTTATTATCAAACCCGTAAACCTTGGTTCAAGTGTGGGTATCAGTAAAGCCGATACAGAAGAAGAACTGATTGAAGCCATTGATTTGGCGGTTAAATTTTCTGATTTGGTATTGGCTGAACGCGCAGTACAAAACCTTCGTGAAATCAACTGCTCGGTTGTGGGAGACCGCGATGAGTGTGAAGCATCGGTGCTTGAAGAGCCCATTATGCACGATAAAATTCTCTCCTATAAAGATAAATATGAAGGCAACGAGAAATCAAAGGGTATGGCATCTCTTTCCCGTAAAATCCCTGCCGAGCTTGACGAAGAATTGACCCAAAAAATCCGTTCCCTTTCTTGTGAAGTGTTTAAGGCGCTCGGTTGCAGCGGCGTTGTGAGAATCGACTATTTGTTGGATGACAAAACAGGTGAGGTTTTTGCCAACGAAATCAATACCATCCCCGGCTCACTCTCCTTCTACCTTTGGGATGCAACAGGTGTTAAGTATCCTGAGCTTTTGGATAAGCTTATACTCCTTGCTTTTAAAAGACAGCGCAATCGCGACAATTTAACTTTTACAATTCCTACAAATATTTTATCGGGCGCTTCTTTTGGCAAAATGGGCAGTAAGGGCGCAAAGGGAAGTAAATTTTAATGATTGATTTTATAATAAATTTGGCAAAAAGGCAAAAGGGCGATACATCAGATGCCGCCGTTAGAAACCGTGTTGGTACCTTGGGCGGTATATTCGGCATTGCCGCGAATCTCCTGCTTTGCACAATAAAAATAACTGTGGGTCTTTTATCCCACAGTATTTCTATTATAGCCGATGGACTTAATAACCTATCGGATATGGGCTCTTCGGTTATTACGATGATAGGTTTTAAAATGGCGGGTAAACCTGCCGATTCCGACCACCCATACGGCCACGGCAGGATGGAATATATGTCAGCATTTATTGTATCCACCCTTATAATGCTTGTTGGTGTTGAACTGCTTAAAGAATCGGCAAACGGGGTTATTTCGGGCAGCACAATGCCCCAGTATACATTTTGGGCAATTATTGTGTTGGCGGTATCGGTTATAATCAAGTTTTTAATGTACCTTTTTAATATGGCATTGGGCCGTAAAATCAATTCCGATGCTCTTAAAGCCACCGCAAAGGACTCAATTAACGATAGTATATCAACAACCGTTATCCTTATAGCCGTTGTCGTTTCCCGTTTTGTTAATATCGGATTTAATCTTGATGCCGTGCTTGGTATCGGCGTTGCAATATTTATTATCGTTTCGGGATTTACATCGGCAAAGGATACGCTTGATGTTATTTTGGGCGGACCGCCCGAACCCGAGCTTATCCGTCAAATACGCGACAATATTATGGGTTTTGATATGTTTCTTGGCATACACGACCTGATTGTTCACAACTATGGTCCCAACCGCATTTTTGCATCAGTACACGTTGAAGTGTCCGAAAAGGTGGATATTGTAGTATGTCACGAAAAAATCGACCTGTGTGAAAAGCTGGTTAAAGAAAACACGGGTGTTGAACTGGTTATACATATGGACCCGATTGAAACCGATAATGCCGAAATTAAAGAGGTTAAAACGGCTATCGATAACGCCTTAAAGCAAATCAACCATAACTTTTCTTTGCACGATTTCCGTATGACACCAAAAAGCGAAAACCGCATAAACCTTATTTTCGATGTCGTGGTGCCGTCAAGTATAGCCGTACCGCTTGATACTCTAAAAAAAGAAATTTGCAGTGCGGCAAAAGCTGTTGATACACGATATGAATGCGTTATCACCTTTGACAATGATTATACCGGTAAATAAAAAAAGACTCCTTGGCGCACCTGCGATAAAGCAGGTTGTAAAGCCAAAAATAATACCGCCGAGAGCAATAAAACTCTCGGCGGTACTCATTTTACTTTTCAACACTCATCCAACAACCTTCTGCACCAATACCATCTTCGGGAGGTGTTAATACTCCTTTTTCAATGAGACATTCAACAACTGCGTCAAGAATCGGCATACTCGCAAGGTTATTTGCCAATCTCCATTCTCCGAGAAGATAATCGGGAACAGATTTTTTGATAAGTTCTGCAACTTTTGCTGCAACAATTTCAGCATCGTCATCGAAATATTCATTCTGCAAAGCATTACTGATATCAAATAGTCTGTTTCTATCAGAAAGCGCATTTACAAGAATCTTAGTATAAAGCATATCTCCGTCGCGATACAAATATCCGCACTCAATAGCTTTTGCCGCGTGTTCCTTTTCTTTTTCAGACAACGACGTAATATCAAGACCTTCAATCGCGCGGAGCGCAAGTTGAATTTGACGATCTTTAGACACGTTGAGTCCGCAGCTAAAGTGTTTTTTAATACGTGTGATGTAGATATTATCGAGATGGACATTAGAGAATCCACATACGTTTTGCGCGTCAACGCCATCCCAACCGCCACCATAATACTTGCCGTTATCTACATATCCAAACACACTAAACGGAGGATCCGGCTTTGTAGTATCAGCAAAATATTTTTGCTCTAATTCTCGTTTTACACAGTACGAAAAAGCATCTGCAATATTGGATATCTGTTGCCATAGGATGAGATTTATATCTATCTTTTTGTTCAGATACGGGAAGGCAAGATATTCGGATTTATGCGCTTCAACATAGTTTAATATCGTTTCGCAGATCTTTGGCAAGTGCTCTGTATAAATTGCATTTGCTTTTTCAAATACATCCTTATCAAGCAAAATGAAATTAAGCGCATATTTGCCGTTTTCCAAGCGACGAAGAAAACCGTACTTTCCATTTTCACCCTTACGGAGAATTTCAAGCTCTTCTTCAACGTAAATGGTGGGAACGTTCAGTTCCTCTGCAATTTCAGAAGCACTCATCGGCTTCTTATGGCAAAGCCAAACGATATGATTTGAGAACATTCTCGTGCATACGTTACGAGGATCTCCCCATGCAGGACTACCTGTTCCCCAAATCACGTAATCAATTTTATCAAGCGCCACCGGCTTATTATAAGTTTCTGCCATTTCTTCTACCACACTTTTGATCTTTTGTCTTGCCGAAAAGAGCCTTTGACGAACAGCTCCTTCACTTGTTTCTTGCGCTTTGGCTATTTGAGCCGTGGAAAGACCGTCTATGTAGAACATTATCATAACTTCGCGGTATGCTTTTGTCAAAAAAGCAATTCTGCGGTATACGGATGTTAATAGTTCTGCAGTATAATCAGAATTGTCTTCTTCTGCAACACCAAGAAGGATTTCTTCCGAATCGCCTTCATAAATAGTTTCCGCGCGTTTTCTTCGATTATTGGAAAAGTCAGCATAAACATTACGAGCTACTCTCCAAATAAACGGATATACGCTTTCGATTTCTCCATCACTATTGGCAGCTTTAACGAGGGAATAGATTATATCCGAGCATAGTTCCTCTGCCTCGTAGCTGTCGTTTGTT
>JAZUSW010000096.1:0-4293 GCA_045606925.1 Acutalibacteraceae bacterium
TATAGTTGTATATAATGTGGAATGTTTTGGTTTGGGTGGCAATAACGCTTATTCAAAAACAATTACTTCAGAAAAGATATTGGATTCTGAAACTGCATTACAAAAATTGGTTGGCAATGATATTCCAAATTATTTTGGCAACAAAGCGTACATACGCTCGGTTTTTGATGGGGTCGATTTTGTAGACGGTAGGCTTTGGGAAGATTTAGGCTCAATGTATAGCATTTTTTTAAATGCACAAAATATTTATTTTTGTGTAGAAAAATTGTATTACTATCGAATGCGCGAAGGCAGTATAATTCATTCAATGAACGAAAAAGCATTAGAAGATATCTTTTTTGTGCAGATGAAAAGATATTGCGAACTATTAAAAATTTATCCTGATATTGCTAATATTGCATTTGAGGGGGTTGCACTATCTGCTATACGTCTTTATGACCGCTCGTTATGGAAGAAAGTAGATGCCCAATTGCTTGAAAAAGCGGTAGAGTTTTTAAGCGATAATAAAAAAGAAATTTTATCGTTAGAAAACAAAAAAAGGTATATTTGGTTTTACCGCAATCGTTGGTTATATAATACCGTAAGGGTATTACGCCACGGGGTGGGCAATGTTGTTAAAAAATTAAAATAAATCCGAAAGTAATGACACAATGAAGAAAAACTGGTTGATTGTTTTAATAACGACAGTAATGTTACTGTCATTATTATTGCCAATTGCCTTGGCAAACCGTTCGGAAAATACGGTTGATTTATTTGCTTTAAAAATTGATGCCAAGGTTAATAAGGAAGAAATAAGTTGTTGGAAATCTGATGATGGGGATTTTTATGTTTTCTTACCCGCTTATACAGATTTCGCGACGGCTGTTTTCGACCTACACACACAAGCACCGGTTTATATAAACAATGAAAAAATAGTTGATGGGCAAACCTGCACTGATTTTAAATTGAATATACCGTACAATATAAACTATGAATATTACGGCAAAAAGCAAAGCGCTAATATAACCTTTATGCAGTCAGAAAACATTGCCACAATGTTTATTGAAACTGAATCGGGCAGTATGGAATATATCCACACCAATAAGGGTAAAGGCGAAGCGGGAAAACTTCGGGTTTATACAGCAGAGGGTATTACAGATTACAAAGGTGAGATTGAATCACTTTCGGGCAGAGGCAATAATACGTGGGATGTGCTGGATAAAAAGCCGTATAGTTTGGATATGACAGATGATGTTAATATCCTTGGAATGGGTAGCGCTACACGATGGATTTTACTTGCGAATGCGGCAGATCCTTCAAATTTGCGAAACAAAGTTGCTTATGATTTTGCAAAAGAAATGAATCTTAAGTATTCGCCCGATTCCCGTTGGGTTGACTTATATCTTAACGGTGAGTATGCAGGACTATATTTGCTTTGCGAACGAAATGAAGTGAATGATAACCGTCTAGATATTTCATCGCAAAACGGTGTGCTTATGTCTTGGGAAGATGAAACACAACTAAAAGCTAAAAAACGCACCTATATAACAACCGATTTGGGCAAAGCCTATAGAATACAT
Organism: Acutalibacteraceae bacterium; assembly: GCA_045606925.1. GTDB lineage: Bacteria > Bacillota > Clostridia > Oscillospirales > Acutalibacteraceae > SIG565. The sequence goes on from JAZUSW010000096.1 coordinate 1,560, forward strand.
TATCCCAAATCGGTTTCTAAAGAATTATCACAAGAAATTCAAGACAAATGCCAAGCATTTGAAAACGCGTTGTTTGATAATAGCAATAACGCTTGGCTTAATATGATCGATTTAGAGTCGTGGGTAAGAAAATATCTTGTTGATGAAATGTTAGGGAATCTTGACGGGTATTTAATAAGCCATTATGTTTATTTTGAAAACCTTAACGGCAAGATATATTGCGGGCCTGTGTGGGATTATGACAAAGCAATGGGGAATGACAGCGATACGGTCTGGTCAATAACCAACCCGAATGTATTTATTATCGATAGGTATAAGCAATTTTCTGCCGATATGGGTTATATTCCCGCCTTACTTAAAAAGTCTGAATTTACTGATATGGCAAAAAAATTATTTAAGGATGAGTTTTTGCCCAAGTTAAACGTATTTTTAGGAAAAAACATACCGCAATATATAACCGAAACCGAAACTGCTTTTGAAATGAATAAGGTCCGTTGGTTTAGCGGTGCAGATGTTGGGACTTTACAGCAGGAAACAGAGGAAATTTTAAAATACATAACCGACCATAACGAGTTTTTGCAAAGCGCGTGGGTGGACGGAAAAGAGTATTGCAAAATCAGTATTACTGATCTGTCAAACGATATGTTTTTCACTGTGCCTATGGGTGGCACTTTAAAGGAAATTCCGAAAATAGATAATACCGAGTGGGGTGTTTTTAACGGTTTGTATTATTCTGACAGCAACGAACCGTTTGATATTACTAAACCCATAAATGAAGATATCGAGCTTTATGCAAAATGGGTTGATTCTTCATCTAATAAAGCAGATGACCTTTTAAAGCTTATTCCTGTTATGGTGATAGCGGCATTGTTTATCGTGGTTTTGGTTATAAGCATAAAACAAATTAAAGAAAGCAGGTGATGAAATATGTTAGTTAAAGATAACCGCAAATTTCGTCACGAGCTAAAATATGTTGTCAGTGCTGCCGAACAGGTGCTTATTAAGACCCGTATAAAACATTTGCTTTTGCCTGATAGCCATGCGGGTGAGACGGGTGGATATAATATTCGCAGTCTGTATTTTGATGATTATAATAACCGTTGCTATTACGAAAACGAAAACGGAACAGACCCAAGGGAAAAATTCCGTATAAGAATTTATAATCATTCATCTAACAAAATTACCCTTGAATGTAAGCGTAAGGAACGGGGCAAAACCTTTAAAACCTCTTGTCCGCTAACTGTTGAGCAGACAAAAACTTTAATGAAAGGTGAATATTTAAGAGATATAGCCTCTCAACCCCCGTTATTGCAGAAATTAACCCTTGAAATGATGAATAACGGACTTCGGCCTGTTGTTATCGTAGAATATGACCGTGTGCCGTTTGTTTATAAAAACGGCAATGTAAGGGTTACGCTTGATATGAATATATCGACTTCAGCTGATATAGAACACTTTCTTGACGAAAGCATAGTCAAGCGCCCTGTAATGCCGCTTGGTTACAATCTTTTAGAGGTTAAATATGATGAATATTTACCCGATTTTATTTATAACAGTTTGCAGCTTCGAGCTTTAAGGCAAACCGCATTTTCAAAGTATTATATCTGCAGAAAATTTAAACTTTAATAAAGGGAGAAGATTATGAGTTTTAAGGATATTTTTAAAAAATCGTTTTTAGAAGGATATTCAGGCAGCGAGATAGATATAGTTACAATTCTTGCGGCTTTGGGCATTGCCTGCGTTTTGGCGTTTTATATTTTTTTGGTTTACAGGGTTGTTACCCGTAAAACCTTTTATTCCAAAAACTTTAACCTTTCTTTGGCGGGTATAACAGTTATTACAGCGTCGCTTATTTTAACAATGCAGTCAAGCGTTGTGCTGTCACTCGGTATGGTGGGTGCGCTTTCAATTGTTCGTTTCCGTACTGCGATTAAAGACCCGATGGATTTAATGTTTCTTTTCTGGTCAATAAGCGTTGGTATAATCTGCGGTGCAGGTCTTGCACAAATTGCGGTTATACTTTCGGTTATTGTAACGATTGGCGTGTTTATTCTTGAACGATTTCCTATTGCAAAGGCGCCTATGCTTTTGGTGGTAAACTCTATTAAACCCGACGGCGAGGATGAAATTACCGACGTTGTAAAGCAAATATGCGGTCATTACCGCGTAAAGTCAAGAAACATCACAAACGGTGAGCTTGATTTGGTAATCGAGCTTCGTACCGATAAAGGCAAAGAGCTTGTGGCAAAGGTTTCTGAAATTTTCTCGGTTTCGTCGGTTTCGCTTTTATCACACGACGGCGAAGCAACCTTTTAATTTAATGAAAAAGAAAAAAGTAAACAATAAAGCAGTTTTGCTTTTAGTATTAGTTGTTTTAATAACCGCATTTATTTTTCTCAACGCTTTTTTAGATTTTTCTGCTTCGCATAAATTCAGCGGTGTTATTATGAAATTTCTTTTCCCAAATGCGCCCGAAAATAATGGGGTGGTGGACGATTTTTGGCTTCGTAAAATGGCGCACCTTACAGAGTACGCGTTATTAGGCGCGGCAATCGGCGGGGTTATTGTTTTTTATAGGCGACAGTTTAGCAGGCATATTATTAGCGGTTCATTGTTCGGGATTTTGTCGATAGCGGTTATGGATGAGTTTATTCAAGGCTTTAATGGGCGCAACAGCTCGGTCGGTGATGTAATTCTTGACTTTTAAGTCGGATCGTAGCCATGTCGTTCTGTG
>JAZUSW010000097.1:0-13601 GCA_045606925.1 Acutalibacteraceae bacterium
CCGCTTGGCCTCCGACTTATTGCGGCAGACCTAACGTTGCCGGTGTGCACTTTTCTTTCGATATGTCAGGCGGTGTTGCCGACAATGAGGATTTGGGAGATGGCGTTACAGCAGCCGAGGTAAAACCGCTTATCGCAGTAAATACTCAACGGTATTTGCCTAAATTTTTAAAGTTTAAGAACGGTTCCAAAACTTCTTGGAATTGGTTGGCATTCTTGTTCCCGCAAGGTTGGTTTTTTTCGCGTAAAATGTATAAGGTGGGCTTTTTGGTTACGGCAATCATTCTGGCATTTCAAATTTGCCTTTTCCCAATATACAGTGTGCTGGAACAAAATGTCTTTAATAACTATAACGAAATAAGGGTGTTTCTTACTACTTATTTCAGTGAATGTTTGGCAAACGGTAATTATCTGCCTTTATTAAGTGCCACTGTTGCAGGTTTGGGACCTGTTGCGGCACGTATTGTTTCGGCGGTGTACGGGGACAAGATATATTATAGTCATATACTTTCGCGAGTTAAGGATAAAAAGCATACACCGCTTATTGATGAGGATTATTATCATAAATACGGTGGGGTTAATATTATTGCATTTTTTCTTGGTGTTATGGCATTAAATTATTTACCCGGCTTGATATTTACTTTGTTGCAGTCTTTTTAGAAAGGTGTTTTAAATGAGCGTTTTTTGTGTAAACTGTGGCACCGAAAATAAGCAAGAGTTCAATTTTTGCAAAAGTTGCGGAGCAAAACTTCTAAAACTGGAAGAGGAAGCAATAATACCGGTTGTAAATGTTGAGTCTCAAGAGGATGAAAACATTTTTGGAGTATCCAGACAACAGTTAAAGTTGTATATCGGCAAAAACAGTACTAAAATCCTATCTCGTTTTGAGGGTATGGAAAAAGCCGATTCAAAGGTATCTTTTTGTGTCCCGTCTGCCGTTTTAGGTCTGTTTTTCGGCTTTTTCGGTTTGTCTTTTTGGTTTTTCTACCGAAAGATGAATAAACAGGGTTGGATTTCGGTTTTGATAGGTACGCTTTTTTATATAGCGGTTTGTATTTTTACATATCCTTATATAGAAAATTCGTTTGAATTATTATTAGGTATTCTCACTCAGGGATTTATCGATGCCGAAAATTCGCAGTTGCTTGTAGAGTCGGTAATGGCAAAGCTTTCAAACCTTTCTTTTGGTGTTAATTATGCCGCAATTTTTTCGGATATAGAAAAAACATCGGCGGCTATAATAGGCGGATTGTACGGTTTGTATTTTTATAAAAAAAATGTTGTAAAAAGCATTACCGAAATAAATGAAACCTGTGATGATGCCGAAAAAGCAAATCTTTGTATAAAAGAATCCGGCGGAACGAGTGGCGGTAGAGTTGTTTTAGCGGTGCTTTTAAAAGCTGGTATCAGTGTAGTTGTATCTATAATTCTTACATTAGTGTTGTTGTTTTCTATATAATGCTTTTTAAAAGGAGAAAAACTTATGAAGATTAAAAAGGCAATTATACCTGCGGCGGGTCTTGGCACACGTGTGCTTCCCGCATCAAAGGCAATTCCGAAGGAAATGTTACCCATAGTGGACAAACCCGCTATACAGTATATTGTCGAAGAGGCGGTAAAGGCGGGCATTACCGATATTCTTATTATCACCAACCGTGGCAAAAATGCCATCGAAGACCACTTTGACCACTCAATAGAACTTGAAGGTATGCTTAAAACAAAGGCGAAAAGAAAGCAGTATGAGGAAATCACCTCGGTAACACAGCTTGCCAATATATACTTTATAAGGCAAAAGGAAACGAGGGGGCTCGGAGATGCTGTGCTTCGCGCCAAAGAGTTTGTAGGGGACGAGCCCTTTGCGGTGCTTTATGGCGATGATGTTATTATAGGTGAAGTACCCGCAATAGGAGAACTTTGCGAGGCATATGAAAAGTACGGTAAAAATGTTGTAGGTATTAAAGAGGTTACCGATGAGCAGGTTGTAAAATACTGTTCGCTTAAAGTAGATAAAAAAGAAGATAATGTTTTTGAAGTTACCGATATGATAGAAAAACCCAGTATTTATAACAAGTTCTCAAACTATGCAATATTGGGTCGTTGTGTGCTTGATTGCCGTATTTTTGAAATACTTGAAAATACTCCGCTCGGCGTTGGTAACGAGTTGCAGTTAACTGACGCTATGAAAACCGTTGCCCGTAAAGAAGGCATGATAGGTGTTGTATTTAGCGGTGAGCGTCACGATATGGGCAATAAATTCGGTATGCTTAAAGCCAATATTGATGTAGGACTTTCTCACCCCGAAACAAAAGAGGAACTAAGGGCATACATCAAAAAATTAGCGGAAGAAATGTAATGAAAAAGTATACAACTTTGCTTTTTGATGCGGATGATACCTTGCTTGATTTTAAACGGTGCGAGGCGGCGGCATTTAAAAAAATGATGTTGCATTTATCCCTTCCCTTCAAAGAAGGGGATGAATGCCTTTACAGCCGTGTAAATCAAAGGTTTTGGGAACGCTATGAACTGGGCGAAATTCCCAAAAGTGAAATATCGTCAGGTCGGTATAAGGAATTTTTCAGAATCAAGGGTATAGATACCGATGCTTGTGTTGCCGCAAAAACCTATGAGCGATTTTTGTCCGAACAACATTTTATGTATGACGGCGCATACCCGCTTTTGAAACAACTCAGCAAGGATTACGATATTTACATAATCACCAACGGCACCGATTATATACAAAAAAGGCGCTTATCGGATAGTGGGGTAACCCCTCTTACCAAAGGCGTATTTATATCGGAAATTGTAGGTGCGCCAAAGCCCGAAATACAGTATTTTAACTATGTGCTGAAAAATATTAACGAGCGTGATAAAAGCAGGGTGCTAATCGTGGGCGATAGTATGTCTTCGGATATACTGGGCGGTATAAATGCAGGTATAGATACATGTTGGTATAATCCACACGACAAATCGCCTAAATACATACCCACTTATCAGATAAAAGAACTTACCGAGATTTTCGGTGTGTTGGAAGGATAATTTTATATAAATTAAAGAAAGGAGGATACTTTATGTTTGTTTCTCAAACAATATCAGCAGAGATTTTTGCGCTTTTTAAAGAAAAAGGTGTAAATGTAGATGATATTTATCTTGCAACCTATTGCGATATGGATAAAGAGTATAATTTTTGCGATACATATATTGTTTTAACTGGCGATAAGCTGTGTGTGCTGTCGGGTGTAAAAACACTTGATAAGAAAGAAAATGCGTATAAAGGATTGGATATTTGTTTTATAGAACAAGCATATAATGAGTATCTTCTTTCGGATATACAAAATGTGCAGGTGGAGGAATTGATTTCCACATCACGTATAACTGCAAAAACGGGGAAAGGCGAAAGCGTGTTACTGTCGGCAATGACCAATTTTTGTAAGGCAGATGCACATACATTTGCCAAGTATTTCTCCCGTATTAAAAAGGGAGAAATTACTTCTGCAGATTTTGCAATAGATAATGGCGATGACCCGCGTGAAAACTGTTGCCATAAGTGCGGTATGCGCTATCCCAATCCGAATAGAAAAGTTTGCCCTAAGTGTATGGAAAAGGGAAAACTTTTTTCGCGTTTTGCCACTTTCCTTACAAAATACAAAAAAGAACTTGTAATAGTGCTTGTGTCGCTGGTGTTTTTTACCGCCGCATCAACATTGGTGCCGTATTTCTCTAACGGTTTTTTCCTTGATAAAGTATTGGATAAAAACGGTTCACTTTACGGTCAGGTTCTTTTGGCAATTTTGATAGTTGCTGCCACAAAAATTTTTATGCGGGTATCTGAAATTATAAACGGTTATATAACCACTATTATTTCGGCAAAGGTTGTTTATGACCTTAAAAAGACCATCTTCGGCGCGATAGAAAAACTTTCAATGCGCTTTTTCACAGGCCGTCAGACAGGTAGTTTGATGACACAGGTAAATTCCGATTCCAATGCTATCTATTCTTTCTTTTGTGATGCGCTTCCGTATTTCTTAATATCGGCAGTTCAGGTCGTAACGCTTTGTATTATTCTTTTTGTTATGAATCCGTTACTCGCATTTTTATCTCTCATAACCTTACCGCTGTTTATGGTGGCTTTCAGATTGCTTATCAGAAATATGCAAAAGTTAATGGCAAAAAGATATGCGGGGGATAGAATACTCAATTCTCATCTTTCCGATTCATTAACGGGTATCAGGGTGGTAAAGGCATTTTCAAAAGAAAAGCAGGAAATGGTCAGGTTTGTAAAGGATAATCACCGTGCCGCCTACGGTAATAAGCGCCTGGCGGTGTTTAAAAATGTTACATTTCCGGCAGTCCATATTTTGATGTATATAAGTAACATAGTGGCGTTTGGCGTTGGCGGTTTTATGGTTATGAACGGACAAATGACATACGGTTCTCTCATAACATTTACCGCTTATATCGGTATGCTTTATGACCCGATAAGATTTTTTATGCACTTTGCAGATTGGTTTGCCGAGTGTTCAAACGCTTTACAGCGTTTGTTTGAAATATATGATACCGAACCCGAAATTTTCGAGAGTGAAAATGCACAAACTCCTGAAAACATTCAAGGCAGGGTTGAGTTTAAAAATGTTGAATTCAGTTATGACACATCGAGAAAAATTTTAAAAGATGTATCATTCCGTATAGATGCCGAAAAAACGCTGGGTATAGTAGGTCATACGGGCGCCGGTAAAAGCACTATTGCAAATCTTATTATGCGTTTATATGATACCGATGAAGGCGGCGTATATATAGATGATATAAATGTTAAAGATTTATCCCTTAAAGCTTTGCACGAAAATATAGCCATCGTATCGCAGGAAACATATTTATTTATAGGCACGATTCTTGATAATATAAGGTACGCCAAGCCCGATGCAACATACAGTGAGGTTATATCTGCCGCAAAATTTGCGGGAGCACACGAATTTATAATGAAATTACCCGATGCGTATAACACAAAAATAGGGTTTGGCTTTAAAGATTTATCGGGTGGTGAACGCCAAAGAATATCAATAGCCAGGGCAATACTTCGCGACCCCAAGATACTCATTCTTGACGAGGCGACTGCGGCTATGGATACGAAAACTGAAAAATTGATACAAAATGCCCTGTCAAAGCTCACAAAAGGAAAAACAACCATTATGATAGCGCACCGTTTATCTACCTTGCGCGATGCAAATAAGCTTATAGTAATTGAAAACGGTAAGGTGGCCGAAACAGGTACACACGCATCGTTGCTTGAAAAAGAAGACGGCGTTTATCGTAAGCTTTATACACTGCAAACCGAGGCGCTGAAAAATGCCGGAATTATAGAATAGGAGTAAGGATATGGAAGAGAATAAAACTAAAATCATAAACCTCAACGCTCAAAATGCATCCTTTTTCCAAAAAAACGGCTTTTTAGGTATGACCTTTAAGGAAAACGGTGAAAAGGAATTTTCACGGGTGTTTTTGCACCGAATTTTCCCTTTCGAAAAAATGTGGGAGTATATTTCGGTGATAGATGATGCTTCATCCGAAATAGGCATAATAAACAGTATCGATGAGTTTGATGATGAAACAAGCCGACTTTTAAGAGATGAACTGTCAAGGAAATACTATGTTCAAAAGGTTAAAACAATAGTATCTTTAAAAGAACGGTACGGTTTTTCCTATTGGAAAATAATTACACAAGAAGACCGTAATGTAAATTTTACAATGCAAGATACCTTCCGCAATATAATCAGGATAGGGGAAGATAAGGCAGTACTTTTAGATGTTGACGGCAACCGATTTATGATAGAAAGCATATCGGCGTTGGACCGCAAGAGTTATAAAAAAATAGAGCTTTATTTGTAGGATAAAAAATTGGAAAACAAAACACTCTTTTCTTTTAATTACAACCTGCATCCCACAAAACCGTATGAGTTGCTCAATGGTAAAATCACGGTAGACCAAGATCGCTTAACGGTTTTTGATGGCGATGAAATAGTGAAAAGCGTTCCGCTTGACAGCATAACTGAACTCATAACAGATATGGGTGTCGGTTGTGTCTTTTTGTCGTATCGGCAAAGAAATGATGATACGGTGCATCTTCTTTGCAGAAGTGATGCGCGTTTTTCTAAGCAGATAATAAAAACGGCAAGAGATGTTAATCTTTATCTGGAAGACGGCCGTTTGCCCGAAAGCCAAAATAAAATTTATAATAAGTGCGCCAAATGCGGCCGCCCGATACAAAACGGTACCGATAAATGCGCTGTTTGCCGCAATAAGAAGGAAACGCTTAAACGGATATGGCAGTTTTTGTCACCGCATAAGTTTTTTATAATTACATCGGTGGCGCTTTATTTTGTTATAAGCGGTATAAATTTGTTATTACCCTATGTTCAAAGAATAGGTGTAGATTCATATATACAAAACCCAAATGTTGAAAATCCAAACGGATTTGTGTTTGTAATACTGTCTTTTATGGCATTACAGTTTATAACCCAGGCCGTATCGGTGTTGCGTTCCCATCTTTTAATAGTGGCAAGTAACCGTATGTTAGTGGATATGAGAAACCGCCTGTTTGAAAAGGTGTCTCAACTCTCAATTTCCAAAATCACAAAGCATACCGCGGGTGAACTTATGCACCGTATATCCCACGATACAGGTGAGGTTGAAAGATTTTTAGTAAACTATTTACCAAATGTTTTAGAACAATTAGTGGTATTTATTGCCGTGGCGGCTTATTTGTTGTTTTACGACCCGTTACTGTTTTTGCTGATAATAATACCAACCCCGTTTGTTGTATTATCGTTTAGATTGTTTTGGCGGTTTATGCGCACACTCTTCCATAAAAGATGGCAGGCGGCATCAAAAACAAATACCGTTTTACACGATATTTTTTCGGGTATCCGCGTTGTTAAATCGTTCGGTATGGAAGAAAAAGAAGGAGAAAGGTTTGACTTGGCGGCAAAGGCCGAAAAAGAATTGCAGCAAAAAACCGATAGTATATGGAGCATATTGATGCCTGTTATCCGCTTCTTTGTGGGCTTTGGTGAGTTTGTAATACTTTTCTATGTTGGCAATAAAATACTGGATGGCAGTATGACTCTCGGTGAGATGGCTCAATTTTCGGCATATGCAGGTATGATTTACGGTCCGCTCGGTATGATAGCAAATATTCCCCGACATTTTATCAGCTTTATGACCTCTTCGGGTAAGGTCTTTGAAATTCTTGACGAGAATGTAGATGTTGTTGATGTTCAAACCCCCGTGGATTTGGATATAAAAGGCAATATAGATATAAATAATGTATCTTTTGGATATGAAAGCGGCAATGAGGTTTTGCACAAGATAGATATACATATCAAAAAGGGTGAGTTTATCGGTCTTGTTGGCGCGTCAGGTGTGGGCAAATCAACACTTATCAATCTGATTATGCGGCTTTATGATGTTGAGGATGGTTCTATTACCGTTGATGGTGTGGATATCCGAAATATATCGCAGGATGCTTTGCGAAGCCAAATAGGTGTGGTTTTGCAGGAAACGTATCTTTTTTCGGGTAGTGTTTATCAAAATATTGCTTATGCCAAACCGGATGCTACTCGTGAAGAGGTAATTGCGGTCTCAAAAATTGCGGGATGTCACGAATTTATAACCAAAATGCCCGATGGATATAACTCAAAGGTAGGCGAAAAGGGCTCAACCTTGTCGGGTGGCGAAAGACAGCGTATAGCCATAGCCCGAGCGCTTTTGCATAATCCTAAGATTTTGATTCTTGATGAAGCAACGGCGTCCCTTGATACCGAAACCGAAAAGCAATTACAGGATGCATTGGCGCGTTTGTCAAAGGACCGCACAACAATCGCCATTGCTCACCGCCTTTCAACCCTTCGCAATGCTACACGCCTTGTGGTGATTGATAAAGGCAAGGTTGCCGAGGTGGGTACCCACGATGAGCTGGTTGAGAAAAAAGGAATTTATTATTCACTCGTTATGGCTCAAAGAGAAATGTCAAATATTGATATAAACGATTAAAAAAATACCGCATTTGATGCGGTATTTTTTATATTTGTTTTGCGGATAATATAATGGGTGAAAATATGAAAATCAAAAAATTTGCAAACACAAAAAATGTTCTTGGCGGTGTGATAATCGGTGTAATAAACGGGCTTTTGGGCTCGGGCGGCGGTATGATTGCGGTGCCGGTGTTAAAAAAACTCGGTTTTTCCCAAAGTGATGCTCAGGCAAATGCAATAGCAGTTATTTTACCTATATCGGTGTTGTCCGCCGCTCTTTACTTATTTAAGGGCTATGTTACTTTCAGCGATGCGCTGATATATATACCGGGCGGTATTATCGGTACCGTTATCGGCACTTTTTTGCTTAAAAAAATATCTCCCCGATATTTAAAGAAAATCTTTGGCGCATTTATGATATTTGCAGGCGTACGCCTGCTGTTAAAGTGAGTATCGGCGCCCTTTTAGCAGGGCTTTTTTCGGGAATTATAGCATCAATGGGTATGGGCGGCGGCGCGGTGTTGCTGATTTATTTATCCGCATTTTTATCAAAACCGCAACTTTTTTCACAGGGCGTTAACCTGCTTTTCTTTATACCCATTGGCATAATGGCGGTTATCATATATGCAAAAAGGGGAAAAATCAAATTTAAAAATACCGTACCTTTAGCCGTATTCGGACTTATCGGCAGTGGGTTGGGACTTTTAATAACAACCGTTTTATCTGCTGCATTTATAACTAAAATTTTTGCTTTTTTCCTGATTACTTTGGGTATAATCGAAATATTTAAAAAGGATAAAAATACCCCTTGAAATAGGAAACGAATTTTGTTATACTAAAAAAAGAATAAATGTTCGGGAGTGTTTTTATGTCGAGACCTTCTTTGAAAGAAAAGCAGTTAAAGGTATATAATTTCCTTGTCAAAAAAATATCGGCAGGTTTGCCGCCAACCGTTAGAGAAATATGCGATGCAACGGGGATAAAATCCACATCCACCGTTCACGAAATATTAAATGTCTTGGAAGAAAACGGATATATTTCCCGAGATGCAAAGTATTCCCGTGCCATTAAAATAGAGGGTGCGGTCAGCACCGCACAGGTACCCGTTATAGGTAGGGTGACCGCAGGTCAACCAATTTTGGCGGTTGAAGAAATAGAGGATTATATACCTTATCCTACAAGGGATAGCGATGGGCTTTTTGCCTTGCGTGTGCAAGGATACAGTATGAAAAACATCGGCATTATGGATGGCGATATAGTTGTAGCCGACAAGGATGCCTATGTAAGAGAAGGCGATATAGTAATCGGTATGGATGGCGATGAGGCAACCGTTAAGCGTTATATAAAGGAGAACGGCCGCGTTGTATTTATGCCCGAAAATGAAGATTTTGACCCGATATATCCCGAAAACCCATCAATTCTCGGTAAGGTTATCGGCAGTTACAGGAAGTATTAGGAGTAAGCTATGAAAAAGTATGTAGAGCTTTTTACCGATGGCGCGTGTTCAGGTAACCCCGGCCCTGGTGGTTGGGGTGCTATTTTGCGCTACGGCGATAAGGAAAAGGAATTGTGCGGCGGCGAAAAGGAAACGACAAATAACCGTATGGAACTAACGGCGGCAATAATGGGACTTAAATGCCTTAAAGAACCGTGTATGGTTCGCCTTGTAACCGATTCAAAATATGTGGCTGACGGTGTAACAAAAGGTTGGGCAGAGTCCTGGCGCAACAATAATTGGCGTAAAGCTGATAAAAAACCTGCACTCAACAGTGATTTGTGGGCGCAGCTTTTGGACCTGTTAAGTGTACACGAAGTAAAGATTGATTGGGTAAAGGGACACGATGGTCATCCCGAAAACGAGCGATGCGACAGGTTGGCTGTAAATTTTTATAAAAATTTTTAATATAACTATTGAAATGTATACTAAAATAGTATAGAATAAACGATGGTAAAAAAATAGCAAAAAAAGGAATGGAATATGGGAAGATTTATTTATGCAGACAATGCGGCAACAACCTCGCTTTCTCCTAAGGTTTTAGAGGGTATGATGCCGTACTTAACAACCGAATATGCTAACGCTTCAAGTCTTTATGCTTTTGGCTCTAAGGCAAAAGCGGCGGTAGAAAATGCGCGAAATCAGGTGGCTGTGGCTATAGGTGCCAGAGATAACGAAATTTACTTTACCGCAGGTGGTAGCGAGGCGGATAACTGGGCAATTAAGGGCTATGCACACGCAATGCTCAAAAAAGGCAAAAACCACATTATTTCTACTAAGTTTGAGCATCACGCAGTACTTCATACACTTAATACTCTTGAAAAAGAAGGGTTCGAAGTAACGCTTTTAGATGTTCATTCTGATGGACTTGTACGGGTGGATGAGTTAAAGGCAGCCATAAAAGAAACAACAGGGCTTGTAACTGTTATGTATGCAAATAACGAAATAGGTACGGTACAACCCGTAAAAGAAATAGGTGCAGTTTGTCGCGAAAAGGGTGTTATTTTTCACACCGATGCTGTACAGGCGGTTGGTAATATCCCGATAGATGTTAAAGAACAAAACATAGATATGCTTTCTATGTCGGCACATAAATTTCACGGTCCAAAGGGTATGGGCGCGTTATATATAAAACGCGGCATTCCGTTTGGTAACCTTATTGATGGCGGTGCGCAGGAGAATAGACGCCGCGCAGGTACCGAAAATACTGCGGGTATAGTAGGTATGGGTATTGCTATTTCACAGGCGGTTGCGACTATGGAAGAGCGTAACGCTAAATGTAAAGAAATAAGTAATTATATTATGGATAATTGCTTAAAAATTGAGCGTTCAAGGGTTAATGGTGACCGTGTTAAGCGTTTGCCGGGTAACGTTAATATGTGCTTTGAGGGTGTTGAGGGTGAGTCGTTACTCTTAATGCTTGATGCAAAGGGTATTTGTGCTTCCAGTGGTTCGGCCTGTACATCGGGCTCACTTGACCCAAGCCATGTTCTTTTAAGTATAGGGCTTAAGCACGAGGTTGCGCACGGTTCGTTGCGTTTATCTTTCAGTGATGGCAATACTTTGGATGATGCAAAATATATTTGCGAGTGTTTGCCGCCTATTATTGAGCGTTTGCGCTCAATGTCACCGCTTTGGGACAAAATTAAATCAGAGGAGAAAAACTAATGTATACAAAAGAGGTAATGGACCATTTTGAAAATCCGCGTAATGTTGGTGAAATTGCCGATGCTAACGGCATAGGTGAGGTAGGTAATGCCAAATGCGGAGATATAATGAAGATATTCTTAAAGATTGAAAACGGAATTATTGCAGATGTAAGCTTTAAAACCTACGGTTGTGCATCGGCTATTGCTACAAGCTCAATCGCAACCGAAATGATAAAAGGTCAACCGCTTGAAAAGGCAATAGAACTTTCAAACAAGGCAGTGGTTGAAGCGCTTGGCGGTTTGCCGCCGCATAAAATTCACTGCTCAGTTTTGGCAGAGCAGGCAATTAAGGCCGCCGTTGCCGATTATTATATAAGGCAGGGTGTTGACCCCACTCCTATTGTTGGTAAATTAGACCACGATTGTGAGCATTGTGAGGGCTGCGGTCATTAATTAAATTTATTCATTATTCACCTTAACTTTTCATATACTTTTTTTGTAGAGTTTTTTGAAAAGAAAGGTATGATAATGATGAAAGGTTATTTCCCTGAGGGCTGGCTTGCCGATACCGTAGCAAATAAAAAAAGAATATTTACGCCGCTTAGCATTACACAGGCAATGCAAACGGGCGATATTTTAGAAGCCACTGTACTTATGTGTGATGCCGACCATAATCTGATAGTCAATCTCGGTTGTATGAACGGCATTATCCCAAGACAAGAGGGAGCCATTGGTATAAAAGAGGGCACAGTAAGAGATATTGCGCTTATTTCCCGTGTGGGCAAACAGGTGTGCTTTACCGTTAAAAATGTAGAAACAGATGCGACAGGTAAAATGTATGCAGTGCTTTCTCGGCGCGAAGCTCAAATACGATGCAACGATTATTATATAACAAAATTAACACCCGGCGATGTAATAGATGCGCGTATAACCCATCTTGAATCGTTCGGTGCTTTTTGCGATATAGGTTGCGGCATTGTGGCTATGTTGCCGATTGATTCTATATCGGTATCCCGTATAGCTCACCCGAAGGACCGTTTCCGTATAGGCGATGATATAAAAGTAGTTGTAAAGCAGATAATGATGGATGGCAGGGTGATGTTGTCCCATAAAGAGTTGCTCGGCACCTGGCAAGAAAATGCCGATTTGATTAAAGCGGGGCAAACGGTTACAGGTGTGATACGCTCGGTAGAAAATTACGGCGTATTTGTTGAAATAACCCCCAATTTAGCAGGTCTTGCCGAGCCAAAGCAGGATGCTTATGTAGGCCAACAGGCAAGTGTTTTTATAAAGAGCATAATTCCTGAAAAAATGAAGGTAAAACTGATAATTATCGATAGCTTTGATAGTTCTTATGTAACACCTGTTAAGTATTTTACCGATAATGAACATATTGACGAGTGGTATTATTCGCCACCGGATTCTATAAAACAAATATATACACAATTCTAAATAACAAAGGATGTTAAAAATGAATGATAGAAAATGTAACGAAACCTCTTGTAACGGAGATTGCAGTAATTGCGCATCGGCAAAGCACGAACCTCAAAGTATGATAGCCCCCTTAAACGAGTTTAGTACCGTTAAAAAGGTTATAGGTGTTGTCAGCGGCAAGGGCGGCGTTGGTAAATCCTTGGTAACGGGCGGTTTGGCTGTTAGTATGAGCCGCGCAGGATACAAAACTGCTGTGCTGGATGCTGATATTACAGGTCCGTCAATTCCTAAAATGTTTGGCGTAAATGCCCGCGCTATGCAGGATGCAACGGGTATTTTACCTGCAAGTAGTCCTGATGGCATAAAACTTATGTCGGTTAACCTTTTGCTTGAAGACGCGGAGGCACCGGTCGTTTGGCGCGGACCCGTTATAGCAGGTGCAGTAAAACAGTTCTGGACCGATGTTGCCTGGGGTGAGATTGACTATATGTTTGTTGACTGCCCACCCGGTACGGGCGATGTACCGCTAACCGTTTTCCAGAGTCTTCCGCTTGACGGTATAGTTATAGTTACTTCTCCGCAAGATTTGGTGTCACTCATTGTTAAAAAAGCATACAATATGGCAAAAATGATGAATATTCCCGTTCTTGGAATTGTTGAAAATATGGCATATTTTCAGTGTCCCAATTGTTCTGAAAAACACGCAATTTATGGCAAAAGTAATTTGGAAGAAATTGCAGCAAAACATGGAATTAAAAAATTAGCTCGTATTCCTATTGAAAGTGCTTTAGCTCATTCTTGTGATGCTGGAGAAATAGAAGACTATCAGGCTGCTTGGCTTGATGATATTGCAAGTATTATTGAATAATAATAACTACCTGTGGAGGATTTTATGAAAATAGCGGTAACGTATAAAAATGGAGAAGTTTTTCAGCATTTTGGACACACAGAACAGTTTGCTGTGTATGAATGTTCTGATAATGCTATTATTTCTTCTAAA
>JAZUSW010000098.1:0-13007 GCA_045606925.1 Acutalibacteraceae bacterium
ATATACCCATTATAAGTTTGCCTTTTGCGGCAAGGTCTGTAAGCACCTTATCAAGTCCCGTATTTCTAAGCTTATCGGCGGCATCACCAAATGCGCCAACACCCGGTAGAATTATACGGTCAGCCGACTCCAACACGGCGCTATCACCCGTAACAACCACATCGGCACCGATAGAGCGCAAAGAACATTCAAGCGAAAAAAGATTTCCGACACCGTAATCAACTATGGCTACCACTAAATAACCCCCTTGGTAGACGGTATATCATCGGCAAAATCTTTATCAATCTTTACCGCTTTTGCAATACTGCGGGCCACCGATTTAAACGAGCCCTCTATGATATGATGGGAATTTTCACCCGCAAGTTGCTTAATATGCAAGGTTGTTTTACTGTTTCTTGCAAAAGCATACCAAAATTCACCCGCAAGTTCGGTATCAAAACTGCCTATTTGCTCAGCAAGTATTTTTACATCGTAATTAAGGTGTACCCTGCCCGAAAAATCTATTGCCGAAAGAATAGGCGCCACATCCATCGGTAAAATCATATCGCCGTAATGGATAATACCGCGTTTATCACCAAGCGCTTCATCAAACGCCTGACCGAGTGCTATGCCGATATCTTCAACTGTATGATGGTCATCTACCTCGGTATCTCCCACACATTTAACCTCTAAATCAAAGCGACCGTGTTTAGCGAACAAGGTCAACATATGGTCTAAAAATCCGCTACCCGAATCTATAACTGATTTACCGGCACCATCAATATTGAGTTTTAAGATTATATCTGTTTCCTTGGTTTTTCGGATAATTTCAGCCGTTCTCATATTTTTTCCTCCAAAATTTGTTTAAGAGTGTTTAACAATATATCCATTTGCTCTTTTGTTCCAATGGTTATACGGTTATACTCGGTTAATCTTTCTTTATCAAAATGGCGTACCAAAACACCTCGTTTTTTAAGTTCCAGATATATTTCTTTACCGGAAATTTGTGGGTGTTTTGCAAAAATAAAGTTCGTTAAAGAATCAGTAAATACAAAACCAAGTTCGGCTAACTTTTGCTCTGTATATTTGCGGTTGCTAATAATTTTTTTGCAGTTTTCCCTAATATACTCATCATCTTCGAGCATACCGAGACCCGCCGCCGCGCTTAAACGGTTTATGTTATAAGGGTTGGTGGAGTATTTTATGGTGTTCAGGTCGCGTATTAACTCCTTACTACCAATACCGTATCCCAAACGGCCACCCGCCAACGAGCGTGACTTTGAAAAGGTATGGAACACAAGCAAATTATCGTATTTCTTTGTTAAATTAACGGCACTCTCAGCCCCAAAATCCACATACGCTTCGTCTATTACAACCAAACGGTTAAGGTTGGCGGCAAGTATACTTTCAATTTGTGGCAGTGACAACGCTATGCCCGTAGGTGCGTTAGGATTCGCCAAAAACACCGTTTTATCGGTATTTATGTAATCATCCGCATTAACTGTAAAATCATCATTCAGCGGAAATTCGGTGTAATTTACGCCGTTAAGCAAAGCAAACACGCTATAAAAACCGTATGTAATATCGGGGAATGCCGCACCGTTCTCACAAAATGCCATAAAAGCAAAATTGAGTATCTCATCCGAACCGTTTGTTAAAAGCACATTATCAAATTCTACGCCGTAATAATCAGCGATTTTTTGCGTTAAAACTTTACAGTCAGGGTCGGGATAAAGCTGCAGCTTTTCTATTTCTTCCAGTACATACTGTTTTGCTTTTTCAGACACCCCAAACGGTGACTCATTTGTATTAAGCTTTGTGTACTTCATATCCTGTGGTTGCTCACCCGGTGTGTAGGGTGTTAAACCCTTATATTTACTATCAAAAAATTTACTCATTATTTATCTTCCTTAGTACGAATAATTGCACTTTTTGCGTGGGCTGTCAGTCCCTCTTTTTCGGCAAAATATGCAACATCCTCGGCTACGCGGCCGAGCGCTTCGCGAGTATAATATGTATATTGTGTTTTCTTTACAAAATCATCCACCGATAAAGGACTTGAAAACTTTGCGGTGCCGCTTGTAGGCAATGTATGATTGGGACCCGCAAAATAGTCACCCAATGCTTCGGGACAGTTTTTACCCATAAAAATTGAACCCGCGTGGCGAACAGCATCAAGATAATCAAAGGGATTATCGACACAAAGTTCCAAATGCTCGGGCGCAATCTCATTAGAAATTTCAATAGCAACCGATAAATCATCGGCAACGATAATTTTACCGTTTTTATCAATAGATTCACGCGCAATTTCACTTCTTGTCAAAAGCGGAATTTGTTTTTCCAACTCTTGACTTACGGCATTTGCCAAGCTGATAGAATCTGTAACCAAAACAGCACTTGCCATTTTATCGTGCTCGGCTTGGGATAATAAATCTGCCGCTATGTGAGCCGGATTTGATGTTGAATCGGCAACGATTAAAATTTCGCTTGGACCCGCAATCATATCTATCGATACCTTGCCGAAAACCTGTCTCTTTGCTTCGGCAACAAATGCGTTGCCCGGACCTACAATTTTATCGACCTTTGGTATACTCTCGGTGCCGTAAGCCAAGGCGGCAATCGCCTGTGCGCCGCCCACTTTAAATATTTTATCAACACCTGCAACATATGCCGCCGCCAAAATAACGGGATTGACCTTACCGTTTTTATCCGGCGGTGTTACCATAACTACTTCTTTGCATCCCGCAATTTTTGCAGGAATTGAATCCATTAAAACGGTAGACGGATATGCCGCAGTGCCACCGGGTACATAAAGTCCGGCTTTGTCTACGGGAATAACCTTTTGTCCCATAACTATGCCGTTTTCATCATTTATAATAAAACTGTTTCTGACCTGCTTTTCGTGGAATTTGCGGATATTTGCCGCCGCACGCTCCAATATATCAATAAATTTAGGTTCGGTTTTATTTATTGCCTCATCTATTTCCTCTTTTGTTACGAGCAAATCGGATAAATCGGCTTTATCAAACTTCTTTGTATATTCGAAGAGCGCCTTATCGCCGTTTTCACGAACATTTTTAATTATATCGGTAACAATATCTTCAACATCTATTTCGGGTGTACTACGAGCAAAAATTTCATCGTAGGAAAGCTCCGAATATTTCATTATCTTTATCATTATTTTGCCTCCAACCCAGCGGTTATATGATTCACTATTTTTTCTATTTGCTCGTTTTTGAATTTGAAACTTGCTTTATTTGCAATGAGTCGTGCGCTTATTGGTACAATCGTTTCTATAACTTCGAGATTATTCTCTTTAAGCGTTGTTCCCGTTTCTACAATATCGACAATTACATCCGATAAATCAAGTATCGGGGCAATCTCAATTGAGCCGTTAAGATGGATAATATCAATATCTCTACCTATGGAATTATAATAATCTTGCGCTATTTTGCTGAACTTCGTCGCTACCCTGAGCGTTCTTTGCTTATCATCACGAAAGCCCTTTTGGGCGGCAACTGCCATACGGCATTTACCTATATCCAAATCAAGTAACTCATATATATCGGGATTATATTCAAGCAAAATATCTTTACCCGCAACACCAATATCGGCGGCACCGCGCTCAACATATATTGCAACATCACTGGGTTTAACCCAAAAGTATCTGACGAGAGTTTTCTCATTTTCAAAAATAAGTTTACGGTTATTTTCTTTAATTGCGGGACACTCAAAACCCGCCTTTTCAAACATTGCATACACCTTTTCACCAAGGCGTCCCTTGGGTAGTGCAACATTAAGCATTGTCTTCAAGTATCTCCACCCCGTTTCCGTTAATCTTAACTAATTTTTTATAGCGTAGTTTTTCGGGCACCGCTTTTACTGCCAATACCCTTTCACCGTTATTGTTTAACTGCTGTACTGCACTTTTTACAGTTTTTAACGCATCGTTATCACTATACAAAAGTACAATATCGGCATCGTATTTGCGAGGGGTATCTAAAATGCGTTCAAGCACATCAAGATAAACCGCAAAGCCAATGGCACCCTTTTTGCTGTGCATTTTTTTCATAAGTCGGTCGTATCTACCGCCCGATAAAACGCCTTCGGGCACACCGTCAACAAATCCCTTAAAAACGATACCGTTATAATAATCGATATCATTTACTACCGAGAAATCAAGGCGCAAAATATCGCTGTTAACCGCATCGGTGATGTCCTTTAACTCGGATATTTGCTCTGTAAATTTATCTCCCAACAATTTTTGCAAACGCGGTAATACATCTTTCGGTTTACCGTATAGCGACACAACGCCCGATAAAAGTTCTATCAAACCGTTATCAACCGATGCTAAGAGTAAAATATTTTTCATTTCGTGAATATTCTTTTGCCCGATGCATTTCATAACATCTATGCGAACCTGGGAAGAAATATCCATACTATCCATAATATCCGAA
Source organism: Acutalibacteraceae bacterium (assembly GCA_045606925.1). GTDB lineage: Bacteria > Bacillota > Clostridia > Oscillospirales > Acutalibacteraceae > SIG565. Next base: position 4,437 of record JAZUSW010000098.1, read on the forward strand.
ACGATACCGAGATGCGATACATCCAACACCGATACAGGCGAAATACTCTTTAAACTTTCACATGCGAGTAGCAAAACTTCACTTACGCAGTAGTTATCAATGTCCCCTATACATTCAAGACCTACCTGCATAAGTTCCTTAAAGGAATGTGTTCCGCTTGATACCCTATAAACATTTTCATCATAATAATCCTTTTGGATGCCCTCACCCGTTCTCTTACTGTTTTTTATTATGGATAAGGTGACATCGGGTTTTAGTGCCATAAGTTTACCGTTGGTATCGGTAAATGTTATAACACTGTCCGAAATTAAAAAATCCTTATTTTTTACATACAGGTCATATTCTTCAAACTTGCTCATTTTAAAACGGGAAAAACCGTATTTTTCATATATTGAGCGCAAATTAAAGATAACCTTTTCATCATATTTTAAGGTTGAATTAGTGATGTTCATTATTTCGCCTCGTTATTCTTTAATTGTTCGATTGCCTTTTTGTATCCGCCGCTACCGTAGTTTAAGCACTTGCTTACACGACTGATTGTTGCGGTGCTAACCGATGTATTCTTTGCAATTTCTTGATAGTTTTGACCGTTATCAAGAGAAATAGCAACCTCTAAACGCTGTGCCATATCCTGTATTTCCTTTATGGTACAAACATCTTCAAAAAAGTTATAGCAATCGTCAACATTTTCCAGTTTTAAAATTACCGAAAATAATCTATCGATGGATTCCGAACGAAAATTTGCCATTTGTTCCACTCCTTAGAAAAAATTACTTTTCTATTTTATCACTTTATCACGGTAAAGTCAATATCTTTTTAAGAATAATTTACGCTAAAAACAGGTGCCGTAGCACCTGTTTTTTATGCGAAGAAGGAAATGTATCCTTGAATCAATATATAAATGATAATTACGGGAATTATATACTTTGCATAGAAGAATAACCATTTTGGCATTTTTGCACCCTTGCCGCAGTTAGCTTCGGCGATAAAGTTATCCCAACCCCATCCTTTTTTCTTTAAACAACAGAAGAGTACATATACAAGTGAACCGATAGGCAAAATATTGTTACTTACGATAAAGTCCTCAAAATCAAGAATGGTACTGCCCTCACCAAGCAACTGAACACCCGAAAGCAGATTAAATCCAAGCGCACAGGGAAGCGAAAGAATTATTACTGCAACAAGGTTTATAAGGCAGGATTTTTTACGGCTCCAACCCCATTTATCCATACCAAAGGCAATAATATTTTCAAAAACAGCAACAACTGTGGAAACAGCCGCAAAAATCATAAACAAGAAGAAAAGTGAGCCCCAAATTCTACCGCCAGTCATCTCTTTAAAGATATTGGGAAGAGTTTGGAATATAAGCGAAGGACCTGCGCCCGGTTCCAAATTATAGGCAAAGCACGCAGGGATAATTATAAGACCTGCGGTAAATGCAACAAATGTATCAAGGATAGAAATTGATAACGATTCTCCAAGCAAACTTCTATTCTTATCAATATAGCTACCGAATATTGCCATTGAGCCCATACCGATAGACAGTGTGAAGAATGCCTGACCCATTGCGGCAAATAAAACCTCACCTACTCTACCCTGCATTTTGCTGAAATCGGGAATTAAATAGTATTTAAGACCTTCCCCTGCACCCGGGAGAGTCACAGAACGGACAGCCAAAACCATTATAATTGCAAGTAAAGCCAACATCATTATCTTGGTTACTTTTTCAACGCCTTTTTTAAGACCCAAAGAACATATAAAGAAGCCCAGAACAATCGCAAGTACCATAAAGCCCACAACGGCAACAGGATTTGCGGTAAGTTCGCCGAATTGTGCGGTAACCTCGGCAACGGTTTTGTTCATAAAATCGCCGCGAATCATTTTAAAGAAGTATGCGAACATCCAACCTGTAACAGTTGTATAGAACATCATAAGCAGGTAGTTACCCGCCATACCGATAAAGCTGAACCAATGCCATTTAGTACCTTCGGGTTCTAATGCCTTAAAAGATTCGGCAATACTTTTACGACTGGCTCTGCCTACTGCAAACTCCATAGTCATAATCGGCAAACCGAAAATAACCAAAAAAAGCAAATAAATAAGAATAAATGCCGCGCCGCCGTACTGGCCTACTATGTACGGAAAACGCCATACATTACCAAGACCGATGGCGCATCCTGCCGAGATTAAGATAAATCCTAATCTGGAACCAAACTTTTCTCTTTCCATAATAATAACCCCTTTATTTTAAGATTATATAAAATAAAATGCAGATAAAGTGCATAATACTTGCCAGAACTACAAAGATATGAAAAACCGAATGTATATATCGTTTTTTTGCGCCGACACCGTAGAATACAGCGCCAACCGTATACAAAACTCCACCTAACAACAAAAACATAAAGCCGTAAAAGCCCAACGCTTTATATACGGGAACGATGGTGAATATAACGCACCAACCAAGACCTATATAACATATCATAGAAAAAATCTTATATTTTTCCAAATCGATTGCATTCAGCGTAATTGCAAGTGCCGATATACCCCAAACCAACCCAACAATCAACCACGCAGTTATTGGTTTGACTGGACGCATTGAACACAGCATAATAGGTGTATATGTACCCGCTATCATAAAATAAATCGTGCAATGGTCAATAATTTGCATAACCTTTTTGCCGGTTTTATGTCGTAATCCGTGATATACGCTTGAAACGGTAAAAAGTGCCGTTACCGAGGCGCCGTAAATTGCGCTCGAAACAACGCCCCATACATTACCCCTTATTGCCGAAAATATAACACATAACGCAAGATATACAACGCCTAAACCGCCGCCTACAATATGCGTTACCATATTAAAAATCTCTTCACCGTTTGTGTAATCGGGTAAGATGCGGTCTTTGAGCTTAATTCTTTTCATTTATACTCCCTTACTTAAAATCAATAAACGCCCTGAAAACAACCTGAGTTTCATCTTTTAGTGCGGTTATATAAAAACTGTTTTCGCCTGTTTGCTTACTGAATATATTTAACCGGTCCCCCTCTACACACTCTTTAACAAAATGTATTTCATAATTATCTACTCGCTTTTTTGTTAAAAATTCATTTGTAAAGCAGTCCAGCACCATAAAGGTATATTTGGTGTTATTTGTATGGTAATTCATATCAATATCGGTGCTGTGAATTACCCGTTGATAGCAAAAATCACCACTATCTATTTCAAACTTCCTTTTAGTATATTCAGGATTTATTGCGCGTTTTTCAATATAATCAAGCCCCGACATTACCTCTTGACCGACAATACGCTTAATTTTTCTTGTATCGGCATCAATCAGGCACCATTCACTTGTTGCCGCAACTGCCACTTCCCCGTTTGCACCGCAAATCTCAAAATCGCGTTCAAGCGTTAACTTACCCGGTTTTATAGGCCAAGTTTTGCAGGTGATTTTGTCACGATGTTTAGGTAAGTCGCCGCATTTGAGTTTAATTTTTGTAAGCACCCAAAAAGCGTTGTTACTCTTTAACAAGCCCTCAAAGCCGTAGCCCGAGCGCTCAGCGTTTCCGTTGGCTAAAAGTTGCAATATTTCGGTTATGTGCATTAAACTCAAATTTCGGGATGCATCAACATCGTTTACTGTCAGTTCTTTTTGGTATTCAAAAAATTCTTTCATACTTTACCCACTAATCTATTTTTACCATATTACCGAGCACAACATATCGACTGTCTTCGCTTGAATAAGCGCAAGTCGATAAGGTAATTATATTGCCTACATCCGACAGATTTACATCCGACTTAAACATAGATTTTTTTATGGAATTGTTCAAATATTGGTGGAACTCGTTTTGGTCGGTATAAATAATATAGTCTTCCGATGTGGTTTTAACTGCCATACCGCTTATCACATCAATACGGTATGTGGCAAATTCGGTAAACAACCACATATGTTTATGATTATCATAAAAATCCTGGTCGTCATATCTTAAAAGATATGCAAACATAGTGCCGTTTTTCATACTGTGCCCATAGATTATTGTGTTTAAATCGGTTAAATCAGCAGAATTGCGATAATCTAAAAAGATTGACCCCGATACACTTTGCTTACCGTCAACCGATGTTTTAAGGTACAAATCGTAATCTTTATCACTATCGGTATCTACTATTGGGTAGTTTATCGGAGTATCCGGACAGTATATCCACCCGATAATATCTTGGTTTATCTTTTTGAGTTTAGCAAAATCAATACTAATGGGCGGTGTATTAATATCGACCGCCTGAGTTGATACAACGGGTGCATCAGCAGTAGAAGAAACGCTTGACACAGGCGTTACTACCTGTTGTGTTATGCTATTGTATGTTTGCACACCTTTATTGTAATCAAGCGCTGTTTTTATGAGCATAAAAGCCGAAATCAGAAACACAATACCGCTTAATATAATTACGCAAAAACGGATAGGGTTATTTTTGATAAAACTAATTTTCATATAGCCCTCCGATAAATATAATTTAATGTATTATAACACAATTTTATTACATTTTCAATAAAACGGGATAAACTGTTATTTGTTTTCTTCAAAACACTTAATCCATTGCTTTGCCAAAATTGCGTGACCGTATGCAGTGGGATGAACACCGTCACCAAGCACATAGGCATTGCTTGTCATTGCAGCAGCTTCTTCCAATACATTTTGTAGCTTTATATATTCCAAACCGAACTTTTCGGCGATGTGTTTTGAAATACCTGCACGAATAGATGTTTCATTTTTAAAAGTTTTCCAACGGTTTTCATCATCTTCTCTACCGGTAGCAGACCCTTTAAGACAAAACGGCTCCATAATAAAAATCTTTGTTTCGGGCAACGCCGATTTTATGTCTTCGATAAGCATTGTATAAACATCTTCAAATCTTTTTTCATCAACGCCGTTTTTAAAATCAACTTCGTGCCAAATATCGTTTACACCTATAAGTATACTTATATAATCGGGCTCAAGATTAATCAAATCAATCTTTTTCCTTGCATATAGGTCTACTACACGGTTGCCACTAATACCTTTGTTGATAAATTCATACTGCATTGGGTATTTGTATGTAAGCTCCGATTTTACGAGTGCAGCATAGCCCTTACCGGCATCATATAAATTATCTCTTATCCTGCCGCAATCGGTAATTGAATCGCCAAAAAACACAATCTTTTTCATAGGGATTCCCCCTTATTAAAATTTATAAAAATTCTATCATATAAAATTTGCAAAATCAACCATTTTAAAGTATAATAAATTAAACTAATAATTTAAAAGGACTATAAAATGAACACAGTAAAGTTATACGATATCGACAGTTATTGCAAAGAGTTTACCGCTACGGTTTTAAAATGCGAAAAAAGCGGCGAAAACTATAAAATTATACTCGACCGCACCGCCTTTTTTCCGGAGGGCGGCGGACAATATTCCGATACGGGCGTTATAGGCAGCGCCAATGTGCTTGATGTTCAAATCAGCGATAACATAATACATCACATAACCGATGCGCCACTTACTGTAAATGAAACATACCCCTGTAAAATCAATTTTGAAGAGCGTTTTGACAAAATGCAACAACACTCGGGTGAGCATATTATATCAGGTATTGTAAATACACTATACGGATATAATAATACGGGTTTTCATTTGAGCGATAATATAGTTACGCTTGATTTTGACGGTAATTTATCATATCAGGATATTAAAAAAATTGAAATTTTATCCAATCAAGCGATTCACAAGAATGCTAAAATTACGGCTGAATATCCAAATACCGAAACATTAAAAAACACCCCCTACCGCTCAAAGTTGGACCTTACGGAAAATGTACGGCTTGTAACTATTGAGGGGTATGATGTTTGTGCTTGTTGTGCACCACACGTTAAATCTACGGGTGAAATTGGTATTATTAAATTGCTTTCCTTCGAAAAGCATAAAAACGGCGTTAGAATTACCATTAAATGCGGTATGCGGGCAGTTCTTGATTATCAAAACAAGCACGATTTACACTCGGAAATTTCGGCAAAGCTTAAATCCCCCGTATATGAAAATGCTGCGGCAGTTAATAATCTGTTATCCGAAAACGAACAACTTAAATACGAAATCACAGGCCTTAAAAGAAAACTTTGTGAAATTAAACTTGCCGAAATTGATAAGACCGATAAAAATGTAATTATGCCGTGCGATGATGCCGATATTCCATCTCTTCGCTACATTGCCGATAAGGGCGCCGAAAAATGCAATATTTTTGTGGCGTTAGGTGTTACTTGCGGTGGTTTTAACTTTGTTGCCTGTTCTAAAACCACCGATTTAAAGGCGCTTTTACCCGAAATTAAAGAAAAATTAGGTCTTACAGGTGGTGGAAGCAGCAGTATGCTGCAAGGCAAAATAAACGCAGATATAACAGCAGTTGAAAAATTTTTTCGATAATAATTGACAATAAGAAATAATTGGTTATAATAATTCTTAGCAGAGTAGAATTTCATGCGTTAAGTGCTGTGCGGACGGGGAGTTGCCGTACGGACGAAAGGGTTTACCTTGCGGTTTGAGATTCGCATCCCGCTGCTACAAACACGGTGAACTATATTTAATGCCCTGCTTGTAGCTATGTACAAGGAGGGTATTTTTTTGCGCAATTTATTAAAATCCAAAAATGTAACTAATCTAAAAATTCTTGCAGTATCGGCGCTTTTTGCGGCAATAAGCTTTATTTGTGGCAAATTTCTTGCCATATCTATCGGCGAGACAATCCGTTTCAGTTTTGAAAATCTACCACTTATGTTGGTTGGTTTTATGTTCGGACCAACCGTGGGCGCCATTACGGCTGTTACTGCCGATATTGTAGGTTGTTTACTGCGTGGCTATGCAATCAACCCTATTTTGACCTTTGCCTCGGCATTTATCGGATTTTTCTCGGGTCTTGTTTTTAATGCACTAATACGAAGCAAATTATCGGTTCGCATTACCGCGGCCGTTGTATTTTGCCACTTTTTCGGTTCAATTTTGCTTAAAACCATAGGGTTGTCGGTATGGCTTGGTTATCCTTTTTTCGTAACTCTTTTATCACGCTCTTTAAACTATGTAATAGTTTTTGCCGCCGAATTGCCTATACTTATTTTAATACTTAAAAACAAACAGTTTATGGGTGAAATTTCAAAACTCACGGGAGAAAAAAATGAACTACGCTGAAACTCTTTCCTATATACACTCGGTCAGTAACTTTTTTTGCAAACCCGGCCTTGAGAGAATAAAAAAGCTTTGTGAGTGCCTTGGTAACCCGCAAAATTCTCTTAAATTTATACACGTGGCAGGTACAAACGGTAAGGGCTCTTTTTGCGCTATGTTAAGTAGTATTTTAAAAGATGCGGGTTACAAAGTCGGCACATACACTTCTCCGTATATTTTGGAGTTTAATGAGCGCATATGCATAAACGGTGAAATGATTTCTGATAATGATTTAGCCGAAATTTGCAGTTTTGTGAAGCCGTTTGCCGAAAAAATGGAAGATAAGCCGACCGAGTTTGAACTAATCACCGCCATTGGTTTTGAGTATTTTAAAAGAAATAATTGTGATGTTGTTGTTTTAGAATGCGGCCTTGGCGGAAGATATGATGCAACAAATTTAATTAATGCCCCATTACTGTCAGTTATAACCGGCATTGGATTTGACCACGAAAATTTTCTTGGTGAAACGATAGAAAAAATTGCAACCGAAAAAGCAGGTATTATAAAGCCAGGTACGCCTTGCCTTTGGTGTGGTGAGGACAGTAATGCCGACACCGTTATCCGTGAAACCGCACTTTCGGTAGGCAGTGATATTTTAACCCCTGAAATCAAGTCAATAAATAACATTAAAACCGATTTGAACGGTACTCTATTTGATTACAAGGATTATACCAATCTTCAACTGGGTATTTTAGGTTATTACCAGGTGCAAAACGCGGCAAATGCTGTGTCAGCTGCCGAAATTTTGCGCAAAAACGGTTTTAATATAACCGATGTAAACATCCGTACAGGACTTAAAAGCACCCGTTGGCCTGCAAGATTCGAAATACTTTGCAAAGACCCTACCATAATCTTTGATGGCTCACACAATCCGCAAGGAGTCAGCGCCGCCGTAAATAGCATAAGAAAATATTTCGGCACACAAAAAGTTAATATTTTAACGGGTGTTATGAAAGACAAAGACTATCTCTTCATTGCTAATGAAATTTCTTTTGTGGCAAACAGTGTTTACTGCATAACACCAAATAACCCCCGCGCATTGTCCGCCCAAGAGTTTTGCGATGTGTTTAAACAAAACGGTGTATCGGCAACACATTTTGATAACATAACCGATGCCGTAAACACAGCCGTCACTGATAGCAAAGCGGCAGATATTCCTCTTATATGTATGGGTTCACTTTATATGTACTCGGATATTTACAACTTAATAAACAAGTAAAAGAGCCGTTTGGCTCTTTTTTTGTAACCATATAAAGCCACATTCATATTATGGTATAGAAGTTTTATCTTCAATACTTTTTGGGAGGCTTTTTATGGCAGACGAAAGAT
>JAZUSW010000099.1:0-2114 GCA_045606925.1 Acutalibacteraceae bacterium
GTCGCTTCGCGACAGCTCCCTCCCGGAGGGAGCCAGTTAGTACAACCTATAAATATGGATAAATAAATTTATTTTACGAAAGCACCTGAATATTTACAAATGGAATTACTAAAACTATAACAAAAACTGCTCACACAAACAAGTGTGGGCAGTTTTTTACTTTTACCAAATAACCTTTGTATCGATTTCTTCTTTGATAAGTGCGATGTATTCTTGTAAGGTTTTGCTACCAAGGTCGCCGTTTTCACCGCGGCGGCGAACCGACAAGGTACCGCTTTCTACCTCATTGTCACCAATGATTAGCATATACGGAATTTTTTGCAAACGCGATTCACGGATTTTGTAACCGATTTTTTCATTGCGGTCATCAAGCTCTACGCGAACACCCATATTTTCAAGTTCTTTTTTAACTTCATATGCGTAGTCAAGATGGCGGTCAGCGATGGGCAGTATATTAACCTGTACGGGAGCCAGCCACACGGGGAAAGCACCTGCATATTTTTCGATAAGAAGCGCCAAGGTTCTTTCGTAACAACCGATGGAAGTGCGGTGGATGATATAGGGGTTTTTCTTTACACCGTCACGGTCGGTATATTCCATACCGAATTTTTCGGCAAGCATCTGGTCGATTTGTATGGTGATGAGCGTATCTTCCTTGCCGTGAACGTTTTTGATTTGTATATCAAGCTTCGGTCCGTAGAAGGCGGCTTCACCGACACCAACCTTATAAGGAATCTCAAGGTGGTCAAGGATTTTTGCCATCACACCCTGTGCTTCATCCCATTGCTCTACCGTGCCTATATATTTTTCGCGGTTGTCGGGGTCCCACTGTGAGAAGCGGTAGGAAACATCTTCGTAAAGACCTAGTGTTTTAAGCATAAAGGTGGTTAATTCAAGGCAGGATTTAAACTCTTCTTCCAACTGTTCGGGGGTGCACATTAAGTGGCCTTCCGAAATTGTAAACTGGCGCACACGGATAAGGCCGTGCATCTCGCCGCTGTCTTCATTTCTGAAAAGTGTAGAAGTTTCGTCATAGCGTATCGGCAAATCCCTGTATGAACGCGGACGGTTTAAATATGCTTGATATTGGAAGGGACAGGTCATGGGGCGAAGCGCGAAGCATTCTTTTGTATCGTCAGTCGGGTCGCCCATAACAAACATACCGTCTAAATAGTGGTCCCAGTGTCCCGATATTTTATAAAGGTCGCTCTTTGCCATAAGCGGAGTTTTGGTAAGCTGCCAACCGCGGCGCGCTTCTTCATCCTCTACAAAGCGCTGTAAAAGTTGGATGATTTTAGCACCCTTAGGCAAGAGTATCGGCAAACCCTGACCGATAAAATCACAGGTGGTAAATAATTCTAATTCGCGGCCCAGTTTATTGTGGTCGCGTTTTTTTGCTTCTTCAATCTGTAAAAGGCGTTCTTCCAAAGCGGCGGCTTTTGGATAGGCAGTACCGTAAATACGGCAAAGCATTTTATTATCCGAACTGCCGCGCCAGTAGGCACCCGTAGCGCTTGTCAGTTTAAATGCCTTGACAGCGCCTGTTGACATAAGGTGTGCGCCTGCACAAAGGTCGACAAATTCGCCTTGTGTGTAGAGCGAAATTTCAGCATCTTCCGGTAAATCTTCAATAAGCTCTACCTTGTAAGCTTCACCCTTATCGGCAAATAATTTTAATGCTTCGTCCCGTGCTACAACACTTTTTTCAAGCTTTATATCTTGCTTAACTATATTCTTCATTTCACTCTCGATTTTTGTGAGATCTTCGGGGGTGAATTTTATATCGGTATCAATATCATAATAAAAACCGTCTCCGGTTGCGGGGCCTATTGCAAGTTTAGCGGCAGGAAAAAGGCGTTTAACCGCCTGTGCTAAAATGTGCGATGCGGTGTGGCGGAAGGTCCAGCGGCCGTACTCATCATCAAAGGTTAAAACCTGTACGTTGTCACCGTCATTTAAAACGGTGCGCAAATCTTTGTTTTCACCGTTAATAAGGGCGGCACAGGCAGATTTGTACATACCGCCGCCAAGGGATTTTACTGCATCAAAAACCGATAAATTTGCTTCAAACTCTTTTTCGTTTCCGTTTAAAATAATCTTAATCATAATTATTT
>JAZUSW010000100.1:0-4365 GCA_045606925.1 Acutalibacteraceae bacterium
GTTGTTGTAGGTAATGGTGAAGGCGTCGTTGGTTTCGGTCTCGGTAAAGCAGGAGAAGTTCCGGAAGCTATCCGTAAGGGTATTGAAGATGCTAAGAAAAATCTTATTAAGGTTTCTCTTAAAGGCACAACAATCCCTCACGAAGTTATGCGCGAGTTCGGCGCAGGTCGCGTTCTTATGAAACCCGCTGCTCCCGGTACCGGTGTTATTGCCGGCGGTCCGGTTCGTGCCGTACTTGAAACAGTAGGTATAACCGATATCCGTACCAAAACATTGCGTTCCAAGAACCCCTGTAACGTTGTACGCGCTACTATCGAGGGCCTTGCTTCATTACGTAGTGCCGAAGAAGTCGCAGCAATTCGCGGCAAATCGGTTAAAGAAATTATAGGTTAAGGAGGAGCAGCACTATGGCTAAAACAAAAAAGGCTGCCGGCCTTAAAATTAAGTTGGTTAAGAGTGTAATCGGTTGTAAAAAAGACCAGATTGCTACTGTTGCCGCCTTAGGTCTTAAAAAAATCGGTGACGAAGTAATTCAACCCGATAACGATCAGACCAAAGGTAAAATCAAAAAGGTTATCCACCTCGTAGAGGTAACTGAGGCGTGAGCTTCAATAAATCGACTATTCAAGATGAATAGCGCTACTAAGCAAGGAGGTGCGAAAAATGAAACTGCATGAACTTACACCTGCTTTCGGTTCTACAAAAGAATCAAAGCGTATAGGCAGAGGTCATGGCTCCGGCAACGGTAAAACTGCCGGAAAAGGTCACAAAGGTCAAAAGGCACGTGCCGGTCGTGGTATGCGCCCCGGTTTTGAAGGTGGTCAGATGCCGCTTCAAAGACGTATTCCTAAGCGTGGCTTTAACAACATTTTTGCCGAGGAGTCTGTGGCAATCAATGTTGCTGCCCTCAATAAATTTGAGGATGGCACAGTTGTAGATGCTGCTGCCCTCGTTGAAAAAGGTATAATCGATAAAGCTGGTATCTATATTAAGGTTCTTGGCAACGGTAATGTTACTAAGAAACTTACAGTAAAGCTTTCAGCTTTCTCTAAATCAGCTATGGAAAAAATCACCAAAGCTGGCGGAAATGCAGAGGTGACAGAATAATGCTTGAAACGATAAAAAATGCGTGGAAAGTTAAAGAGCTGCGCAACAAAATTCTTTTCACATTTTTCATTATCCTTATTTTCCGTATCGGTTCGGTAATTCCTGTTCCGTTTGTAGATATTGAAGGATTAAGAAATTTAACCACTGGTGCTAATTCCAATGCATTTTTCAGTTATCTTTCAATACTTACCGGTGGCGGACTCGAATATGCGGCAATCTTCGCAATGTCGGTAACCCCGTACATTAACTCTTCAATTATTATGCAACTTTTAGCAGTTGCTATCCCGGCTCTTGAAAGACTTTCAAAGCAAGGCGAAGAGGGACAAAAGAAGATAGCCCAAATTACCCGTTATGTAACAATAGGTCTCGGCCTTATCCAAGGTACAGCGTATTTCTTCTATTTAAAGGGTAGCCAACTTGTTGATGTTACAGGTACAGGCGCAATGATATTTGCAGCTATTGTTATTATTTTGTGCTTTACTGCGGGTTCTGCGCTCGTTATGTGGCTTGGCGAACAAATTGATACTAAGGGTATCGGTAACGGTATTTCAATACTTCTTTTTGCAGGTATCATCTCACGTGCGCCGCAAGCAGCCGCATATTTGTGGGCACAGTTTATGGTTGAGGGTATTGCACCAAAACTTATAGTTCTCGGAATAATTGTTGTATTCCTTGCAATTATCGGTTTTGTTGTTTGGATGACAAATGCTGAGCGTAGAATTCCTGTTCAGTACGCAAAGCGTGTTGTTGGTAATAAGATGTATGGCGGACAAAACACACATATTCCGATTAAGGTTAATATGTCAGGCGTTATGCCGATTATCTTTGCTTCATCTATCTTAATGTTACCCACAATGATTTTGTCGTTCTGGAAAAATGCCGACAACTATTTCTTGGGAAAAGTTTTGGCACTTTTCAGTGTTCAAGGTATTTTCTATGCAATCATCTATTTCTTCCTTATTATCGGATTCGCGTACTTCTATACAACAATCCAGTATAATCCGGTTGAAATGGCAAACAATCTCCGTAAAAACGGCGGTTCTGTTCCCGGTATTCGTCCGGGTAAAACCACATCCGATTTTATTCAGAAGATTTTGTCAAGAATTACATTGATGGGTGCATTGTTCTTGAGTCTTATCGCAATTTTACCGATTATCATTGGTAATGTAGGTCAAATTTCGATATCTCTTGGCGGTACATCAGTGCTCATCGTTGTTGGTGTTGCATTAGATACTGTGCAAAATCTTGAATCTCAGATGATGATGCGTCATTACAAGGGATTCCTTGATTAATTAAGGAGTAACGTATATGAAATTAATTCTTCTCGGTGCTCCCGGTGCCGGCAAAGGCACACAAGCAGAGGTAATCTGCGAGAAGTTTAATATTCCTGCAATTTCTACCGGTAATATATTGCGTGAGGCAATAAAGAACGGTACCGAAATGGGAATAAAAGCAAAATCATACATTGATAATGGAAATCTTGTTCCGGATGAGGTTGTAATCGGTATAATCAATGACCGCTTGGCCGCTGACGACTGTAAAAACGGCTTCATTCTGGATGGTTTTCCGCGTACAATTCCGCAAGCAGAAGCACTTGATAAGATGAACATAGGTATTGACTGTGCTTTATCTATCGAGGTGGCTGATGAAAAGATTATGCAGCGCCTTTCAGGCAGACGCGTATGTCTTACTTGCGGTGCTACCTATCATGTAGATTATAAAAAACCTGCTAAAGAGGGTATTTGCAATAATTGCGGCGCAGAACTTGTTCAGCGTAACGATGATAAGCCCGAAACTATTGCCGACCGCCTGGCTGTTTATCACAACCAGACCGAGCCGTTAAAGGAATACTACAAAAAAGCAGGTAAGCTCATAACAGTTGAGGGTCAGGAAGAGGTTAAAGATACAACCGCTCTTGTTCTCGCTGCATTGGAGTTTTAGTTATGATAGTGCTTAAAACCGCGCGTGAACTTTCAGTGATGAAAGAAGCATGCAGAATATCGGCAGGAGCATTACAGGTTATTGGTCAGGCAATCGAGCCCGGTGTTACAACAGGGGAGCTCGACAGGATGGCTGAAAAGTATATTTTAAGTCAGGGTGCAAAACCAAACTTTAAAAACTATCAAGGTTATCCTGCAACTGCCTGTATATCAATAAACAACGAGGTAATTCACGGCATACCTTCGAATAAGCGCAAAATCGCGGCAGGTGATATTGTCAGCGTAGATTTAGGCGCATTGTACGAAGGATATCACGGCGATAATGCCGTCACTTTTGCGGTTGGAGATGTTACTTCCGAAGCAAAGCGGCTGATAGACACGACAAGGGAGAGTCTTTACGAAGGCATCAAATTTGCGCGTGCGGGCGGTAGAATCGGTGATATTTCAAGTGCGATTCAAAGATATGTAGAATCTCGTGGTTTTTCCGTGGTCCGCGATTTTGTCGGACACGGTATAGGCACTCAGCTTCACGAATCTCCTGAGATTCCAAATTTTGGCACTCCCGGTAAGGGAATCCGCCTTTTACCCGGTATGACAATAGGCATTGAACCGATGATAAATAACGGCACACACGAGGTTAAGATATTACCGGACGGTTGGACTGTTCTAACAAAAGACGGTTCACTATCGGCTCATTTTGAACATACAGTCGCTATAACAGCAGACGGACCGCTTATTATGACTAAGGTTTAACGGAGGTCTTTATGGAAGTAGGGCTTGTTGTGTGTTCGTTATCAGGGCACGATAAAGGTTTGTACATGGTAGTTGTGGGAAACACACCTGACGGTGTATTGGTGTGTGACGGTAAAGAACGCCGCTTAGAAAACCCAAAGCTAAAAAATGTAAAACATTTATATAAAACACGGTATTTTGTAACAAAAGAACAGTTAAAGACCAATAAAACATTACGCAAAGCCATTTACGGCTTATTCCGTAAGTATAAGGAGGAAGCACTATGTCAAAAGAAGATATGATAGAACTCGAAGGTACAGTAGTAGAAGCTATGCCTAACGCAATGTTCAAGGTTGAAATACAAGGCGGACATATAATACTCGCGCATATCTCGGGCAAACTTCGTATGAACTTTATACGAATTCTCCCCGGTGATAAGGTAACGGTAGAAATGTCCCCGTACGATCTGTCAAAGGGACGCATTACTTGGCGTTCTAAATAAACAGAAGAAATTTTAGGAGGTATAATCCAAATGAAAGTCAGACCTTCTGTAAAAAAGATTTGCGAAAAGTGCAAAATCATTAAA
>JAZUSW010000101.1:0-4338 GCA_045606925.1 Acutalibacteraceae bacterium
GCTCGCGGCGTAATCATCAGCATTACAGGTTCAAGTGATATCGGTCTTGAAGAGGTTGAACTTGCTTCTACTATTATTTCTGAGATGGCACATCCCGATGCGACAATTATTTGGGGTGCTCAGCTTGACGATACTCTCGAGGATACCATCCGTGTAACAGTTGTTGCAACAGGTCTTGGAGATGAGAAAAAAGAATCGAAAGGTGATTTAGTAACCGAGCTTATGTCTAAATCTGAAGAAGATGATACATACACCGATACTATAACACTTCTTGACATCTTTGATAAATAATAATTTAAAGTAAAAAGCACACAGCAAAAAGCTGTGTGCTTTTTTTATTTTACAAAGGAAAGGGGACTAACAGCAGCCGTTATTGTTGCAGCCGTCATTACAACCATTGTTACCTCCGCAACAGAAGAGAATGAGGATTAAGATAATAATCCAGGTGCAGTTGTTGCCACCGAAAGAATTACAACACATTTCACAGACCTCCTTTCAACTTTATTACATTGTATGCTAATTTAAAAATTGTGTTACTTTGAAAAAATTTTTAAAAAAATAGTTTGACTTTAACTGACTTTCGTGTATAATATAATTAAAGTCAATCAAAGTCAAAGAGGTAAAAGTTATGAGAATGAGTGATTTAATTACCCAAAGGATTATACAAATGTTAGAGGAATCATCCGATAATGTTGCCGAAATTCAAAGAAATGAATTTGCGGCACTGATAGGATGCGTACCAAGTCAGATTAATTATGTTTTGTCTTCCCGTTTTACTCCAGAACACGGTTATATAATTGATAGTAGAAGGGGCGGTGGCGGTTATATAAAGATTTCGAGAGTTAATTTAAGCCGTTCTTCCGCACTTATGCATATAGTTAACGCTATTGGCAACGCCATCGATTCTATGTCGGCAAGAATTGTTGTTGAAAACTGTTTGCAATCGGGTTTAATAACCCAAGATACTGCAAAACTTTTACAGTCGGCAGTGTCGGATAGTGTTATGCGTACTTTACCGATGGAATATCGCGATTATATGCGAGCATCTCTTTTAAAACAAATGTTATTAACACAAATTTAAGGTGAAAGGATGATATAATATGATGTGTGAAAATTGTGGAAAAAATGCAGCCACCACATTTATAAAAAGGGTTATTAACGGTGTTTCTACTGAAAAAAATCTTTGTGCAGCTTGTGCAAAAAATTATGGGCTTTCATCATTTAAAAACAACGGCTTTGCCGGTATTTTGTCATCAATGTTAGGGGATTATGCCACACCGGTTAATAGTAAAAAATGTGATTGTTGCGGCTCGACATTTGATGATATAGCAAGAAGCGGTAAGGCGGGTTGCGGTGCTTGTTATGAAAAATTTGCCGAAGAAATGATGCCTTATTTGAAGCGTCTGCACGGTAATGTCAAGCATACAGGAAAGGTACCCAATGCCGCGCCGCTGACTGTTTCTACTGTGACTGATAGAATAAATGCTTTGCGGTCAGAACTTAATACACTTATTAAAAATGAAGAGTTTGAGAAGGCGGCAAAGGTGCGCGATGAGATTAAAGAACTTGAAGGTAGGGTGAACTCAGATGATGGAGAATAATATTATTGTAAGTTCCCGCATAAGACTTGCCAGAAATTTACAAGGGATGCCGTTTCCTTCTCTTATGAGCGAACAAGATTTTAAAATCCTTAACAAAATGGTAAAAGAAACGGTGCTTGAAAGTAATACACCGTTTTCAAGGACACTTAAATATATCGAAATGGATACCGTACCCGAGATTGAAATCTATGCGATGGTTGAACGCCATATAATAAGCCCTGAATTTGCGCGAAAGTGTAAGGGGAAGGCCATTGTTTTATCCGAAGATGAGTCGGTTTGCATTATGATTGGCGAAGAGGACCATATCAGAATTCAGGTTATAAAAGAAGGACTATCACTCGAAGAATGCTATGATGTAGCCGAGCGTATTGATACACTGCTTTGTGATAAACTGCATTTTGCTTATAATTCTCAGTTTGGGTTTCTTACCGAGTGTCCGACAAACTTAGGTACGGGACTCAGGGCATCGGTTATGTTGCATTTGCCCTTGTTAGAGGCAACAAAGGAAATTTCACTTATAAGTGATTCGGTTAATAAAATTGGTTTTACAGTTCGCGGAAGTTATGGCGAAGGTACATCAAGCGAGGCATCACTTTATCAACTTTCAAACCAAATTACATTGGGAATTTCGGAAAAAGAAGCACTGAGTAACCTTACCGCCATTACAAAACAAATTATTGATAAAGAGATAAATGCAAGACAGTCAACCGATAAAATTTCTTTGGAAGACAGCGTTTACCGTTCTTTTGGTATTCTCTCAAATGCGCGTAAATTAACGAGTGATGAGATGATGAAATATCTTTCAATGATTAAATTAGGGTTATCTATGGGTATACTCAAATTAGATAATGTTTTACCGGATAAAATTTTAATTTTGGGCGCTCCTAATATGATTATGCGAAAACACGGTATTATGGAGCCGTCCGAGCGTGATATCAAACGCGCTGAAATAGTGAGACAGTTTTTAACGAAAGGAAATTGTGATGAAATATAACTTTAAAGGTTTTACCCCTAAAGCCACCGAGGCCATAAACTATGCGATAAACTCAGCCGAGGTTTTCGGGCATACTTATGTTGGAAGTGAGCATTTATTGTTAGGCCTTTGCCGTGTGGGTAGTGGTGTTGCCGCCGCCGTTTTAAATAAAAACGGTGTAACAGCCGAAAAAATAGAAAAACTTATAATTGACACAATAGGTTCGGGTACACCCACATCTTTATCTCCCGACTATTTAACCCCAAGGGCGCATAAGGTCTTAGAGGTCGCTTTAACTGGGGCAAAGAATCTCGGAAAAGAACTTACGGGTACCGAGCATCTCCTGATAGCGCTGTTAAGCGAAGGGGATAATTATGCCATCCGTTTTCTCAAAAAGTTGGATGTCGATGTGGCATTCTTAACATCTGCGGCATTTAAGGCAACGGGTAATGATATAGAAAATATGAACAAGGATGGAAAAAATGTCAAGAAGAAAAATACGGGCGATACCCCGAATTTGCAAAAATACGGGCGTGATTTAACAAAAGATGCAAGGGAAGGAAAAATCGACCCTGTGATAGGCCGCGCAAGCGAGATTGAAAGGATAATACAAATACTTTGCCGCCGCAGTAAGAATAACCCTTGCTTAATTGGCGAGCCGGGCGTTGGCAAAACTGCAATCGCTGAAGGTTTGGCGCTAAAACTAAGTAATGGAGATGTGC
The DNA here is from genome assembly GCA_045606925.1 of Acutalibacteraceae bacterium. Lineage (GTDB taxonomy): Bacteria > Bacillota > Clostridia > Oscillospirales > Acutalibacteraceae > SIG565. Next base: position 3,297 of record JAZUSW010000101.1, read on the forward strand.
CCGAAATCCTAAGAGAAAAACGCATAATTTCGCTCGATTTAACAGGTATGGTTGCAGGTACAAAATATCGCGGCGACTTTGAAGAGAGAATTAAAGCGCTTATTGATGAAGTTGCCGAAAACGATGATGTAATTTTATTTATTGATGAAGTGCATAATCTTATCGGTGCGGGTGCGGCGGAAGGCGCAACCGATGCGGCAAATATACTTAAACCTGCGTTGGCGCGTGGGGAATTTCAAGTAATCGGTGCCACAACACTTAATGAATATCGTAAAAATATTGAAAAAGATGCGGCACTTGAAAGGCGATTTCAACCTGTTACTGTTGCCGAACCGAGTTGCGATGATGCAATTCTAATCCTAAAAGGGTTAAGAGAAAACTACGAATCACACCACAAGGTAAAAATTACTGATGAGGCAATCGAGGCGGCAGTTAATTTATCAGCACGATATATTACCGATCGATTTTTGCCCGATAAGGCAATAGATTTGATTGATGAGGCAGGTTCAAAGGTCCGCCTTCGTAACTGTGCAGTTCCAAATGATATTAAAGATATAGAAGAAAAAATAGCCAAGGTTAAAAGTGATAAGAATGCGGCAATCGAAGGTCAGGATTATGAGTTTGCCGCAAAGCTGCGCGATCGTGAAAACGAGTTAAAAAAGAAACTTGAAAATGCCAAAAACGATTGGAACGAAAATAACAGCTTTGCTGGTAGCGTAACGGCTGAAGAAATTGCCGATATTATATCTGACTGGACAGGTGTGCCCGTAACACAACTTACAGAAGAAGAAAGTGAACGACTGCTAAAATTGGAAGAAGCTTTGCATTCGCGGATTGTTGGACAAAACGAAGCGGTTGTGTCATTATCAAAGGCAATAAGGCGTTCACGCGTTGGTCTTAAAGACCCAAACCGACCTATTGGCTCATTTATTTTTATGGGACCGACAGGTGTGGGTAAAACTGAACTTTGTAAAGCACTGGCCGAAGCGATGTTTGGCAGCGAAAATGCAATGATTCGTCTTGATATGTCAGAGTATATGGA
>JAZUSW010000102.1:0-3320 GCA_045606925.1 Acutalibacteraceae bacterium
TGGCTACGATCCGACTTGACATCGTAAAGGTTAAAGCGCTTAAGGTTAAAAAGACTTACGCTTACGGTAAATTAATGGAAATTATCACCCCTTCAAAAGCGAGAATAGAAAATGATTGTCCTTATTTTAACCGTTGTGGTGGATGTGTTTATCGGCATATCGGTTATGAAGCAGAATTAGAGCTTAAACAGAACAAGGTTTATGAAGTTATTAAGCGCATCGGCGGTGTTGATTTAGCACCACAACCCATTTTATATGATAAGTGTGACCGATACCGCAATAAAGCACAATATCCCTTAAGCGAAAACGGGGGAGTGGGCTTTTACGCTTTTCATTCTCATCGAATTATTGAGTGCGAAGACTGTAGCTTGCAACCCGAAATTTTTTCAAAAATTACCGAAGCGGTAAGTGATTTTGTCTGTCAGTATTCTATAAGTATTTATAATGAAGAAAAACATAAGGGACTTTTAAGGCATTTATATATCCGCCGTGGTCAAAACAGCGGGGAAATAATGGTTTGTTTTGTTATAAATGGCGACACATTACCAAAAGGTGAAATTATTATCGACCGTCTTAAAGCGATTTGCGGTGATACGCTTAAAAGCGTTGTGCTCAATATTAACAAAAACGACACTAATGTTATTTTGGGTGATACTTGTAAAACTCTTTACGGCAGTGATTATATAACCGATACTCTAGCAGGTGTAAAGGTTAGATTATCTCCCCTGTCGTTTTATCAGGTTAATACCGTTATGGCAGAAAAGCTTTATAAAAAAGCTAAAGAATACGCTAAACCCGAGGGTAAGAACATAATCGACCTTTATTGTGGCGCGGGTACAATAGGTCTTTCAATGGCTAAAGACGCAAAATCGGTTATCGGCGTTGAAATTATCGAAGCGGCAGTAAAGGATGCCGAATTTAATGCAAAAGAAAACGGTATAGAAAACGCAAGGTTTATTTGCGGTGATGCTAAAACGGCGGCAGAACAACTTAAAAATGAAAATATTAAACCTGATACAGTCATTGTTGACCCACCGCGTAAGGGCTGTGACAGCGAACTAATAAAAATTATCGCAAACGATTTTTGCCCCGAAAACGTTGTTTATATTTCCTGCGACCCTGCAACACTTGCTCGCGATATTAAGATTTTCGGTGAAGAGGGGTATAGATTAGAGGAATATACTCCTGCGGACTTATTTCCTCGCACTTCGCATTGTGAAGTGGTTGCGATTTTAATTAAAGGAGAAAACTATGCAAAATAACAGCAAAAAACCTCCTAAAAAGCCTGTACGTATAGGAAAGGGTAACGGTTGCCTACATTATAAAAAATGCGGCGGTTGTCATTTGCAAAATATGACCTATCCTGAACAGCTTAAATATAAGCAAATAAAGTGCATAAAATTGCTTGGTAAGTTTTGTCATGTTAAAGAAATTATTGGAATGGTTGACCCCACGCACTATCGCTGTAAGGTGCAGGCGGCTTTTGGTAGGGATAAAACGGGCATAATTTCGGGTGTTTATCAGTCCTCAACCCATAAAATTGTGCCGATTGATACTTGTATGATTGAAGATAAACAGGCGGATGAAATAATAGTTACAATTCGAAAACTTTTAAAGTCTTTCAAATTAAAGCCGTTTGATGAAAACAATATGACCGGCTTTTTGCGCCATGTTTTAATTCGCAAGGGTTATTATACAGGGCAGATTATGGTGGTGCTTGTAACGGGAAGCTCACTTTTTCCGTCAAGCCGTTCGTTTATTAATGCTTTGCTTCAGCGACACCCAGAAATTACCACAATTGTTCAAAATGTAAATAATAAATTTACAAGTTTGGTTTTGGGCGAAAAAAATATTACTCTTTACGGCGAAGGCTATATTGAAGACACTATTTTTGACCGTGTTTTTCGCATTTCGCCACGCTCGTTTTATCAGGTTAATCCTGTAATGACTACCGTTTTTTACGGCAAGGCACTTGAATATATGGAGCTTAAAGGCAAAGAAACTGTAATTGATACCTATTGTGGCACAGGTACTATCGGTATTTTAGCGTCAAAGAATGCTAAAAAGGTTATCGGTGTTGAATTAAATGCCGATGCAGTAAAGGATGCAAAATTCAACGCAAAACGCAATGATATTAATAATATTGAATTTTATACCGCCGATGCTAGCGATTTTATGGTTGAAATGGCTGCCGCAGGGGAAAGGGCAGACGTTGTTATTATGGACCCACCAAGGGCTGGAAGTGATGAAAGGTTTATGAAATCGGTTATCAACCTTGCTCCCGAACGTGTGGTATATGTTTCCTGTAACCCCGAAACTTTAGCGCGCGATTTAAAATATTTTGCTCGTAACGGCTACGGTGTACGCAAAATTCAACCTGTTGATATGTTCCCGCATACAGAACATGTTGAGGTCGTGTGTTGCTTAAAGCGTAGCAATAACAAATAATTTTTTGGAGTTAATATAATGAAAAAATGGAAAACGCGAATAGTCGACATTTTAATGCTAACCGTTGCGGGTATTATCAATGCTTTCGGTATTACAGTTTTCTTAATGCCTGTAAAACTTTATGATAGCGGTATTTCGGGTACATCTATTCTTTTAGACCAAATCACACCCGAATATTTATCCCTTTCTATTTTTCTTTTGGTGCTTAATATACCGTTGTTTTTGTTTGGTTTTAAAAAACAGGGGTGGAAATTTACCCTATCCGCTATATATGCGGTTTGTGTTTATTCGGTTTGTGCATGGCTTATTACCGATGTGTTGCCGATAGATGTTAGTATCGCATCCCCGTTAGCGGGTACAGATTTATTGCTTTGTGCGTTGTTTGGCGGTGTGATTTCAGGTATAGGCAGTGGTATTGCCATCCGTTACGGCGGTGCAATGGATGGTATAGAGGTTATGGCAGTAATTTTTGCTAAACGTCTTGGTGTAACAGTTGGTACATTTGTAATGATATATAATGTGATTTTATATATTGTTTGCGGTTTTGTCTTGAAAAGTTGGATATTACCGCTGTATTCAATTGTTACATATGCTGCCGCCTTAAAGACAATTGACTTTATTGTGGACGGTATTGACAGGGCTAAGTGTGCTGTTATTATTACTGAAAATCCCGACGAGGTTTGCAGTACGCTGTGCGAGGTTTTTGGCAGCGGTGTTACCCGACTTGAGGCAAAAGGCGGTTATTCAAACAAAGAAAAGGCAATGCTTTACTTTGTTGTTAACCGTTATCAGATTGTAAGAATGAAGGAACTAGTTCATCAAATTGACTCTGCAGCATATATAACCATTAGCGAGGTTGCCGATGTTTTTTC
>JAZUSW010000103.1:0-5477 GCA_045606925.1 Acutalibacteraceae bacterium
CGATCCGACTTCATAACCGCCTGCAATCAAAACCGTTGATGCTCCCATAGAAATTCCTGTTAAAATTATTCTGACATTTTCGCCGAATTCATTTATCATAAAATCTATCCACGAAAGGCAGTCACGGTGTTCTTTTATGCCAAAAGTGATTACATTACCATCACTCTTACCGCTACATCTTTGGTCAACAATCAGCGCGTTGCGGCCAAGCTTAAAGCAACGCTGTACTCCGCCCGCCAAATCACGCTCGGCTTTGCCGCGGTATCCGTGAAACATAAGTTCAATCGGTGCATTTTTATCGCACTCGTAATATTTACCGTAAAGGGTTAAACCATCGTAGGAAGTGATGCAAAATTCTTTATAAGGCACTTTTGCGGTTTCGTTAGCGTAGTTGGTAATAATTTGGTAGTACGGCTCATATGCCCGACCTTTTGGAAGCGGAGTGTTATTATTTTCCGATTTTTGCTTTTTGGAAACATAAAAAGCTAATCGAAAGCAAATATATGAAGTTGTAAAAAAAGCAATAATCAATAAATTTAAGAATAATAAAATGAGTTTCATAAAATACTCCAATTTACATTTTTAAAATGTAACCCGCAACAATACCAACAACTGCCGAAATACAAATAATAATAATGGGATGCACTTTTTTAAGCGCTAACACCGCCATAGCGATAAGCAGTATCAGCGAAATGTAAAACTGCGGTGTAGAAAATACCGAAACAGTAATTGTAACAGGGAAAAACACAGTGGTTGCAATGGAAATAACCGCCGAGCCGATTAGTCCGATAACGGCGGGTTTAAGACCTGACATACAACCGACAACAATTTTGTTATCTTTAAATTTTTCAAAAAATGCGGCAATTATTAAAATAATTAAAAATGATGGCAAAACAACGCCGAGTGTAGCACATAAGCTTCCCAAAATGCCGCCCGCAATGCCAAATTCACCGCCCATTTGAGAGCCGACATAGGTTGCGATATTTATTGCAAACGGGCCCGGTGTGCTTTCGCTGACGGCAATAAAATTGATGATTTCTTCGTTTGTAAGCCACCCAAGGCGTAAAACTTCCGATTGAATAAAAGGCAACATAGCGTAACCGCCGCCAACAGTAAACAAGCCGATTTTAAAAAATGTAATAAATAAATAGAAGAATATCATTATTTAGCCCTCCTTCCAATAATAAGAGAAGAGGTGAGACCTACTACTGCACAGGCAATAACAATGTAAAGTATGTTAATCTTTACAAAAGCAGCCAATATAAATGCGAGCAAGGCAATAATATATGCAATAATATTTTTGGGACAAACCTTTGACATACTCCAAAAAGCTTTAACGATTAACGCTAAGACACCAGCCCTTATGCCAAAAAATGCGTACTGCACAACCTTTAAATTTTGGAATTTATCAAGTATCAAAGATATTATAGAAATTATAATAAAAGATGGCAAAACAACACCTGCTGTTGCAAAGAAAGCACCCCAAAATCCCGCAATTTTATAGCCGATAAAAGTGGCAGAGTTAATTGCGATAGGACCGGGTGTTGATTCCGAAATTGCAAAAACATCAAGAATTTCTTCTTCGGTTATCCATTTACGGTTTTCAGATACTTCTTTTTGTATAAGCGGTATCATCGCATAACCGCCGCCAAAGGTAAAGGCACCGATTTTAAAGAAGACCGCAAAGAGAGTTAAAATATCTTTAAAACTTGCTTTTTGTTTCATAAAAATCCCTTTCTAAATTCTGAAATTAATATAACCGCCGGGTAGGGCGGTTAGTTTGGTGCGAGTGTTAATAACCAACCTTAGACGCGAGGTTGAAACTATAAAAAAAAGTAGTGCCTAAACTACGCGAATTGCGAGTCAAGGCACTTGACTGGTGCGGGTAACAGGACTTGAACCTGCAAGTCTCGCGACACATGAACCTGAATCATGCGTGTTTGCCAATTTCACCATACCCGCGAATATAAGTAATAAGTAATAGTGAAGAAGCGGCAAATATAAAATGCAGCTTATTCGGTAGAAATTAACAATGTATATTATATATACAAAATAATTTATTGTCAAGCAAATAGCGTGTAAAATTATATTGAAAATATAAAATATTTGTGATATAATACCATTGTATTTGGGAGCATAGCTCAGCTGGGAGAGCATCTGCCTTACAAGCAGAGGGTCACAGGTTCGAGCCCTGTTGTTCCCACCAAAGAGCGCATATTTTAATGCGCTCTGTTTTTATGATTGGATAATAGGGTGAATTTATGCGAATGCGAAAAAAGAAGTATCTAAAAGAAAGATTGGATGCTGTTGATAAAAATTTGATAATAATTGACCGTGATGACCGCAATTTTAATGCCGAAGTGAACTCAAACGACTATTTTGATTTCGAAAAAATTTTTGGCAATAACAACCCTGTTCATCTGGAAATCGGTTGCGGAAAAGGTCAATTTGCCTGTGAAATCGCAAAAAGATACCCAAATATTAATTTTATAGCGGTTGAAAAAAGTGCCAACGTTATCGTTGCGGGTTGTGAAAAGGCGTTGGAACAAGGTATTAATAATTTAGTGTTTGTAAAGTGTTCGGCTGAGTATTTAAGATGCTATTTGCCGCAAAATTCTATTGAAAGATTATATCTGAATTTTTCTTGTCCTTTTCCAAAAAAGAAATATGCATCACACCGTTTAACCGCCATTAATTTTTTAAAGGTTTATGATACCTTTTTAAAACCCGATGCTGAGATACATTTTAAAACCGATAACCGCGCCTTGTTCGAATTTTCTCTTGAACAGTTATCTCAATATGGCTTCAGTTTTAAAAATGTGTCGCTTGATTTACACGCTAGTGATTTTGAGGGGAACATTGTTACCGAATATGAACAAAAATTCGTTTCTCTCGGTTTCCCGATATATCGACTTGAAGCATATAAAAAATAACGCTCGTTTGAGCGTTATTTTTTTTCACCTTTAAGTTCGGCGATTCGGTCTCTGAGATATGCCGCGTGTTCAAATTCAAGCATTTTTGCGGCTTCGCGCATCTCACTTGATAATTTTGCAATAAGCTTTTCGCGTTCTATTTTTGGCATTTTCTTAATTTCGTTAGCGGTGTTGGGTTTAGCCGACATCTCAATAATTTCACGCACATCTTTAATTATTGTTTTTGGGGTTATGCCGTGTGATTTATTGTAATCATCCTGAATTTTACGGCGGCGAAGCGTTTCGGTAATTGCTCGTTCCATCGAGTTGGTAACGCTGTCAGCATACATTATAACCTCGCCGTTTGCGTTACGCGCCGCACGGCCGACCGTTTGTATGAGCGAAGTTTCGCTTCGGAGAAAACCTTCTTTATCGGCATCAAGTATAGCCACTAAGGAAACTTCGGGTATATCAAGACCTTCGCGCAAAAGGTTAATTCCAATAAGCACATCAAACTCGCCAAGGCGCAAATCGCGGATGATTTGCATACGCTCTATGGTGTCGATATCATAATGCATATAGCGTACTTTCATATCAAGATTTTGCAAATATTCAGTCAGGTCTTCTGCCATTTTTTTGGTGAGAGTTGTAACAAGTACACGCTCACCCCTTGCAGTTCTAATATTAATTTCGGACACTAAATCATCAATTTGCCCATCACTTGGCTTAACAGTGATTTTCGGGTCAAGTAGACCTGTGGGCCTGATAACCTGCTCGGCAATTTGTGTGGCTTTTTCTTTTTCAAAATCTCCCGGAGTAGCCGATACAAAAACCGCTTGTTTAATATGCTTATAAAATTCATCGAAATTTAGTGGGCGGTTATCAAAGGCGGATGGTAAGCGAAAACCAAATTCTACAAGGTTTTCCTTTCTCGCCCTGTCGCCGCCGTACATACCGCGCACTTGTGGTATGGTAACATGTGATTCATCAACAAAAAGTAAAAAATCATCAGGAAAGTAGTCAAGTAGGGTAAAGGGGATGCTGCCTTTTGGTCTGCCCGAAAGCACACGCGAGTAATTTTCTACACCTTTACAGGTGCCGATTTCTCTGAGCATCTCTATATCATACTCGGTGCGTTGTCTGATACGCTGCGCTTCTATCAGTTTGCCGTTGTCTTGGAAGAATTTTACGCGCTCTTCCATCTCTTGTTCTAAATTTTTAAGAGCGTCTTCCATTTTATCGGGTGGTACGATATAGTGCGAAGCGGGGTAGATTGCGATGTGAGAAAGCACCGCTTTAACTTCACCCGTGAGCGTATTAATCTCGCAAATGCGGTCAATTTCGTCCCCAAAAAATTCAATTCTGATGGCGTTGCCGTAGGAATATGCGGGGTAGACTTCAACCACATCACCGCGCACACGGAACTTGTTACGCGTAAAATTAATATCATTTCGCTCGTATTGCAGGTCAACGAGTTTAGCAATTAAATCATCGCGGCTTTTTTCCATACCGTTGCGTAAAGATATAACCATATTTCTGTAATCAATAGGGTTGCCGAGGGAATATATGCAAGAAACCGATGCTACAATTATAACATCACGCCGTTCAGATAAAGCACAGGTGGCACTGTGGCGAAGCTTGTCAATTTCATCATTAATTGAAGAATCTTTTTCAATATAGGTGTCAGTCCCTGGGATATACGCTTCGGGTTGATAGTAGTCATAATAGGAAACAAAATATTCAACCGCATTTTCAGGGAAAAACTCCTTAAATTCGCTACATAACTGCGCGGCGAGGGTTTTATTATGAGCGAGAACAAGTGTGGGACGGTTTACTTTTTCAATAATATTCGCCATTGTAAAAGTCTTACCTGAACCGGTTACACCTAGTAAAACCTGCTCTTTTAAGCCATTTTTGATACCTTCGCTGAGTTTTTCAATCGCTTGCCGTTGGTCTCCGGTAGGACTATAATTTGAATGTAAAATGAACTTATCCGGCACGTTCTCACCCCCTCGCTTTTTTAATTATTTTCTGTAATTTTCTCTCTATAAATTCACTTGAATTTTCCTCGAAAAGTTGGCGAATAGTAAATTACACGAATTTAGGTCACAAATTTGTAATCGTATTTAGTACAAAATATTCAGCCGAGTATTCATCATAAAGAGATTTCATTATTGCTCTCATTTTCGACAATGGCTTTTTTAGGGAAGAAATCTACTATTTTAACAATAATTAATGTGAAAGCAACAAATTTAACAACCTCTACTATTTTGTTAACTGTGTTAGTGAACTCAATTAATGCAGCTCTAACATTTGCCTGAGAATTTGAGAAGTACGCTAAAACGCGGTCATCAATCATATTTGTAACAGGTTCTTCGTAATTCAACATTCTTAAAATCAAAACAGCCACTAACAAAACGAATGGAATAACTACAGAAAACCTCAAATAATACGGTATATTCTTTTTTCTTTTTTCTAAGATACATATAGAAAGAATTATTATGAACAGAGATAGGTAAAAATATCCGTTTAACCTAATATGCATGAAATCAAAAAAATCAGTTT
>JAZUSW010000104.1:0-6492 GCA_045606925.1 Acutalibacteraceae bacterium
CAACTCCTTGGCTCACAGAACGACATGGCTACGATCCGACTTGGCTTACTGCCGATTTACCACGACCATACGCGCGGCGAAATTCTTTGTTGATTTTTAATTTTTCAATCATAAACTCAGACCTTTAAAAAAGAAAAGCCACTAAACAGTGGCCCTTAATTAATAAGTGAGCTGCTTTCTGCCCTTTGCTCTACGGCGTGCAAGTACCTTGCGACCGTTAGCAGGAGCCATTCTCTTTAAAAAGCCGTGTTCTTTTTTACGGTGGAGCTTTTTGGGTTGGTATGTTCTTTTCATAATTCTAACCTCCTTAACATATCTCGTAGCGGTTACGGGGCACAATTCCCTTTATACATAACCTATCAATTTAAGATTATACATAAAATCAATGTAAAAGTCAACAAAAAGTTTTATAAAAAAAGCCGCAGTTTTAAAACTGCGGCAGCGTTTTATCTTCCCACATTACTATAAGTGTACCGTCATCAACCGAGATTTGACATCTTTCCTTTTTAAAGCTATTGCTCACACCTAAAGGAACAAAGCTTTCAAGGCGGGCATTTTCAAGATTATATTCAAACCCCGTAAGCGTAACCCCAAAGGCATCTTTTCCGAAACTATACACCGATACACGACCCTTGGCGCGAATAAACTCCACACTTTTGTTTGTGATTGCAGTAAAATGAGTGTTATTGCCGAAAAAAATGCACTTAGCCCCCTTTTGGCTGACATTTGCCGCAAGAGCAATATTGGCAAAAGTATGGTCGGTTTTACCATCGGCGGCACCGAATACATATATGTCGCCAAATCCCTTATCAAGTGCATATCGAAGGGCAACGCATAAATCGGTATCATCTTTTACTGTTGGTAAAACTATCTTTTTCTCAACATCGGGTTCATACCCTAAGGAATCAAAATCTCCCACCACTAAATCGGGTTTTATGTTAAATTCTTTTGCCGTGATAAAGCCCCTGTCGGCAGCAATTACAAAATCATCTTTTTGGGGTAATAAAAATAATTCTTTTATCGGCAATGCGCCGAAGATAAAACATCTTTTCATAAATTTATCCCTTTATATTAAAAAGTTTTTTAATAACAGGCATTTTCAAAAGCACGGTAGCCCCGCAGACTGTTAAAATAAGTTCGGGTAACATAAATGTTCCGTTGTATGCTACTGAGTACAAATACGGATTGTTGAAAATTTCGAAGCTTCTGAAAAATATACATCCCGAAATAAAGTGACAAACAAACCGTAATATACAAGCCACTGTAATGCCCATAACGGCACCCATCGTTCCGCTTTTGCTAAAAATACCCGATAAGCACAACACACCAAAAGCAAAAATATAGTCAAATAAAATAGCGCCTATAAGTATAGCAGGAGTAAGTCCCCATCCGAATATACCGCTTAACATCATTTGTATCACACCGTACAAAAATGACGGTGCTATGGCATATTTTGTGCCATATGTAATACCGATTAGACACACCGGAACCATCGAAAGCGGGGTTATTGCGCCACCGAGCGGCATTTCCCATAGTTTAAACAAGCTCAGCACGGTAGACAGTGCTATCATCATAGCAGAAAGTGTCAGTTTTTTTAAATTTTCTTTTTTCATTTTTTCATTTCTCCTTTTCTTGACAAGAAAGAGCAAATAAAAAATGCCGCAGATAAACTGCGGCATAAACTCTAAGGCGTATTTTCCTACGTCGGCATTATCCGCATCAGGTTATGGGTCGAAGCATAACGGCTTCCTCTCAGCCCGAGTAATCGAGCTCCCCTTTCTATTTGCAAGTATTTTTTGCACTTGACAAAACTAATTTATCACAAAACATTTTCTTTGTCAAGATTGAGTATCATCTATATTTATAGTAAATCCACCCGTAAATTCAGTATTGCGAGTAAGAACGGGATATTCCTTGCCAAGCTTTTCGGCGATTTCATCGAGTGACGGTGTGTCATCGGTTTTTTCTTCGTTTTCGGTCAATGCATCGGCAATATCCCAAGAAAGCCATTTTTCTATAAGGGCATCACCCTCGGGATATTCTGTGCCGCCACGCTTCTTTCGTGTAATAATACAAATTATTATATAAATTACAAACAACGCCAATGCGCCGCCGCTAACAACCATACCCTCATACAAAAGCGGTGTTTTATAGGTGAATATAATTTCACTGCTTCCCTTACTTACTGGCACTGCCATAAATCCGACATTTACCTTCTCAATAGGTACTTCTTCACCGTTTACAGTAGCACTCCAACCTTCATCAAACGGCACCGAGAAGAACACAAGCGTGTCCTTTTCTCGTGTAACGGTTGCTTTAAATCCATTTTTATCGTGCGAAAACTCGGTTGCCGATGTAGCTGCCAATAAAGCGCTATCTTCGGCGACCTGTTCTGAAGACGGTGTATAGTATTCCTCACTGTCAAAGCGTTCAAACATATTGCTGTATCGGTTTATTTGCTCATCGGTTAAAACGATGGCTTTAAGCATTACAAATGCGCGTTCATTTTCGGTGATTTTCTCTATTTCCTTCATCGAAATATATTTTTCATACGAAAAACCGTACGGAATGTAATTCTTATTCTCATATATCCTATATCCGCTTTGCGTATCGTAGTACACATAATCAGGCATAACCGTTTCGCCGACACTATCCTGGAATGCATCCTCGTTTACAAGATTAAGCACGTATTTAACCGATAGAAGATTGCGCAAAGCATAATTTTCGGTTGATGGGCGACTGGCCACACTTCTCTCTTCGCCGACAAACTGGTAAAAATCGACAATACTTGAAGGTACTACCGAATGAAAAGCGTTAATACTCGGAAGACCTAACGACATACCCGTATTGTCGCAACTGTCAAAGGTATCTATCCTGTAATTATCTGAATTTTCAAGTTCCACATTGCCTTCGATTAAGGAGTCTACTACAACCGTTTCAATATCGTAGGAATGTTGTCTGCCCATATTTATAAACACCATACCATAAAGCACCGATATGATAAGCGCCATAGACAGTGCCGTGTTTAAAAATGCGCGTGTGCGGCGGCGGAATGCAGCAAAAATCACGATTACGGCAATAAGCGAAAATACCGCTATTGCCACCGTAAGCCAAAAGCGAGTTATATAAAAACTGTTTGTGTTTTCGGTAAATAGTCCTAACGTAATTTTTCCATCTTCATCTTTTTGTGGGAAAAGTCCTATAACCAGAGCAAATGCCGCAGTTATAAATGCGACCCAACGGAAAGCACCGTTCCACTTAACATCTCGGTCTTCGGCAGCCGATGCGGTAGCCAAACACATAACGAGTATCGGCATATAGAACCAACGCGCATAATAGGCAACATTAAGAGCCGTAAACAAGCTGTTAAGTATCGGGAAAAACGAGAATACAAAACACGTGCATATAACGCGTTTAACCCAATTACCCTTATGGGCTGAACAGTATGCAAATACACCCGTCATACTGAAAAGCGGCAACCAGCCGCCAAGAGAAGACCATTTTACATTAGCGCCCGGGAAAAATACGGGACGCGCCGGTATATCAGGTGGGAAAAAGAAGCACTCAATAATATTTAAATATATTTGCTCCTTACCGTAGGTAATTGCATTCCATCCAAGCAAAATTTCCTGAATACGACCAACCTTTGCCACTTCTGCTATTGTCGGCAAAAGCAGTATGGCTGCCATCAAAACACCTAAAACCGACTCAAAGAACAAGGTCATAAATCGCGCAAAAGTTAGCTTAACCGCTTTACTTGTTACCCGAATTATAAAATAAATAATACAGAAAACCACCATTCCGAAAAAGAAAAAGTAGTTCATAAGCGCGGCTAAGCAAACCGTTATCGCAAATACGCCACGGCGGTTTTCGGTAAGCAACAATTCAAAAGCCAAAAGCAATAACGGGAATATAACTATTGCCTCGTGGAACTGGTTAAAGAAAATATTATAAACGGAAAAACCGCAAAACGCATAAAGTACGCCGCCTATACGCGCCGCCTCGGGAGTACGGGTAAAACGGCGGATATAAAGATACGCCGTTAATGCCGCACAGGCAAACTTCAATATAAGAAGCGGACCCATAAGGTACGGTACCATCCAGTTGGGGAACGGTATCGTTATCCAAAAGAACGGACTGCCAAGCAGATAATAACTGTACGAACCGACAAAGTTTGCGCCAAGATCGGTAAGCCAACTCCAACCGAAATCACCATCTCTCACCATTTGGTGAGCCATTTGATAAAACGGAATTTGTTGAACATTAAAGTCCCCATAAAAAGTAAAGTACCCGCCGCCTTCAATAATAAACGGCCCAAACATCACCGCCGCGGCTAAAAGAGATATAAAAAATGTGGAGAGCGCTAATCCTTTTGTCGGCTTTAATGCCATTGCCTTGTTATATGAAAATCCCATTTTACCCTCCCATAAAGAAACACGATAATCCAAATTTCTTTTTTGAACACCGATTTTCTACTATAATAATATTATTTATTGCTATTATAACAAATTATGATATAATATTCAATAGCAGGACACACTTTAATTTTAGGAAGGTTTATTATGAGTTACCATTTTTTTGCAATGCTATCCCGTATGAAAAATATATACCGCTGGGGTCTTATGCGCAACACAAAACAGGAGAGTTTGAGTGAACACACGCTCGAAACGGCTTTTGTTGCTCACGCATTGGCACTTATTCACAACAACCGTTTCGGCGGCAATATAAATGCCGACCGAATAGCAGTCTTAGCACTTTTCCACGATACAAGTGAAATTATCACAGGCGATATGCCAACACCTATCAAATACTACAATCCCGAAATTAAGAAGGTGTATAAAGAGATTGAAAAGGTTGCAGAAGATAAGCTGATTTCTATGTTGCCCGAATATTTAAAGGGCGATTTTGAAGAGATTTATGGTGAGCAGGATGAAACAACCCGTCTTATCATAAAAGCGGCCGACAAAATTTCGGCATATATCAAATGTATAGAAGAGCTTAAAATGGGCAATTCGGAATTTAGGACCGCAAAGGAAATGACCGAGAAGGCAATAAAAGAGTTGTCCTTCCCCGCCGCCGAAGTTTTCCTTTGTGAATTTATAGAATCATACAATCTTTCCCTTGATGAACAGCATTAAAAAATCAGTAAGGACTTCTCCTTACTGATTTTTTCTTTACAAACATATTTGATTTTAACAATTAACAAAATTAATCCTTGCGCATAATTTATGAAAATCGGCAATAAGCGGATAACCGGACGGATAACTTAAATCGGTATTTGTATTTTTGATTAAAAAGGTCAAATCATTTTTTGAAAAACCCGAATAATTAATTTTTAAAAGTATTGATGAAATCAACTGCTTTTCGGATAATTGACCGTTTTCTAACATATCGGTTATTTGTATTCCTGTATATCTTTGCAATTTGTCGCCGTTTTGAAACTCCAGACCACCGAAACGGTCTATAAAGTCGGCAAGAAAAATATAATCGGCATCAAAAACATAATCGGCGGTATAACCGTAATCCAATACGCCCTGCTTGGTTGTTTTTTCATCAAAAAGTATAACTGAAATTTTACTGTTGTGATAATCCAAATCAAAAAAGACACTTCCCTTTATGCCAAAACGGAAAAGAAGCCCTACATTGTCAGGCGCATTTTGCTCATAATACGGTACTTTTGGTGTATCGTTATTTACACTTGCCTCTTCACTTCTGAAAACAAAAAAAGCCGCCGCCGTAAGTAAAACGGAGGTTATCACAACTGCCAATAAAAAATTTATCGCTTTTTTCATACTGTATCGCCTCGGATAAAGTATTAACTGTTTTTAAAAAATCTATACCCGTATTTACAAATATGAGTTTTTTTGTTATAATAATTTTAACAATTAAAATTTATATGAGGTATCAAATATGGAAGAACAAATTATTTTAGAAGCAAAAGAATCCAAACGTAAACTTAATAAGAAATCCCTTGCTTTATTTTTTCGTATTCTTAGCATTGTAGTTGCAATACTCGGAATTGTGCTGGGTGTTTTGTTTGGCTTTGATGAGGTTGAAAGATTCAGCTATTATTCACAAAAAATTGTTACACAAACGGTTTTTGAACTCTGGCGTGCACTGATTTTTTGGTTTACGGGACTTTGCTCATCGCTTTGTCTGTTTGCCGTATCAACGGTATTTAAAGCCCTCTCTAAGAAAAAGTAGTCACAACCTCCGGCTAAGCCGGAGGCTTGAATAAGCCCTAGAAGGGCATTTTACAGGCCACACCCCTAAAGGGGCTCCGAAAGGTTCTGCCAACCGCATTACTTTCTCGGGCAACCCCTAAAAGGGTGTTTTATTTAGCCTACTTTGTCTTGCTACCCGTAAACGGGTCTATGTATTCTTGAATACTCATTTGGTCTGCCATTTCATCTTCTTGCAACTAATTCCTTATGTATTCCGCTATTTGTTTTTTATTGCGTCCTACGGTATCTACATAGTATCCTCTTGCCC
>JAZUSW010000105.1:0-2678 GCA_045606925.1 Acutalibacteraceae bacterium
AAGGAATACGGCAACCGCCAAAACGAGCAGGACGAGATATTGCCAAAACCGTTTCCATTCAAATTTACGGGGAATACGCTCTAAACGGCGCTCCGTGTCCGCTCTTTGCATTTGCACGATAGCGCTATCGTCGTGTTTATATTCCACCATGGTTTGCACGCTTTCGTGTAAGTGATATTTTTCGTCGATACGACGGGCAATGCGTTTTTCGCTCTTATATAAAAACAGCGTCAATACGCCACCGCTTACAAGCGTTGCACCCAAGAAAATGGCGACGTATAAAAGATAGGAAAGCGCAATTTCCTTTAAGCGTAAAAGAAAAACGACCACGCCGAGCGCCGTTAACCCAAACGCCAACGCTCCCGTGATAATTTTAAGAATACTTTCTTTATGAAATTGCGATTGAATTTTCTTAAATTCGTTTTTCATTACTCGCCTTTACTATCCTTTTTGCGTGAAAGTACACTACCCCTTATACTCTCACTTATTTATTATAACAAAAAAAACACCTCAAGTCAATATATTTTTTATATTTATCCTACATTTTCTATAAAAGCAAAGCGCGCCCGAAAATCGGGCGCTCGATTTTTTGCATTGTATCTATTATCCAAGCAACATATCCATAACAAGCATCAAACAAAACCCTACCAACAGCGCGTAGGTTGCCGCGCGTTCGCTACCGTGTGCGTGCGTTTCGGGTATCATTTCGTCGCTAATCACGTACAACATAGTCCCGCCTGCAAACGCAAGCGCAAAGGGCAAAATCGGCGTGGCAAGGCTCACCGCAAAATACCCTATCAGCGTACCCAGCACTTCAATCAAGCCCGTAACCATAGCGCATATAAACGTGCGTTTCTTGCTCACTCCTGCCGATAACATAGGTCCGATAATCACCATACCTTCGGGGATATTTTGGAGCGCAATACCGCCTGCTATGAGCATTGCCTGCGCGGTATTCCCCGAGCCGAACCCCACGCCCGCCGCGATACCTTCGGGTAAATTGTGAATGGCAATCGCCGTAACGAAAAGTAAAATTTTATTCAGGTCGGCATTTTTATGCGACTCGATATCAGGACCGACTAATTTATGCAAGTGCGGTACGAGCTTATCCACTAAATTTAGGCAAAGCGCGCCCGTAAAAATCCCGATAACGGTGATGAGAAGTCCCCACTTTCCGCCGTAGTCCACCGCAGGTAAAATTAAACCTAAAATCGCCGCGGACAGCATGACGCCTGCCGCGAAGGACAAAACGATATCGGAAAATTTATGCGTTATATTTTTGAATATAAACCCGATAAGCGCGCCGATAACCGTTGCACCGCCCACGCCCAGCGCGGTGAGTAAAACCATTTCCATAAGAAAAACCCTTTTGCTTTTTCTTTAATTATACCCTATTTTTTAAGAATTGTCAATACTACAAAAGTAAAAAACACCCACGAGGGGTGTTTTTGTCTATGCACTACGAAAAAGATATTTTTCATTTTTTTAATATGGACTTGAACCTCTGTGTTTAATCAAAGCAAAAACATATATTTTTTTATTTGCTACACAATAAGCTATGCTGTTTGAGTAATGGACTGTATTTTTGTCAGATAGCCATTATATTCTAAATCGTTAAAATCATAGCCGTTACAAGTCCTTAGGTAAATCTCGTTTATTTCGGCATATAATTCAGAATCAACATTAAGTTTTGTTCTATTAAGCATTTTTTCTATTGTTTTTTTAGCATCGCTTATTGATTTTTTACAATAGAACCCATCAATTTCTTCTGATAACAATTCTCTCGTTTTTGAATAAACCCATAATTCTTCAGCTAGGTCAGCTAGCAAACTCAAATCTTCGTTTATTGTTTGTGTCTTAACTTGATAAGTACCACTAAAACACTTCAACATTATTTGTGTGACTTCAATCGGATAGGGCATCATTAACTGCTTTTGTAAACTATCTTTCTCATCAAAAACGAACTTGTCAATATTTTCAAAGAGTCTTTTGGGTACTTTTATTGCTTGTGGCTGTATTATTTCATTTTCATCAAAATACAGTAAGACTAAATAATCAATGCAAGTGTCAGCCAATTGAATTGCTGATAACAATATTTTTTCAATATCTGTTTCATTTGTAATATCAAAATTCTTTAATATTATTGGGTAGCAAACAAATATATCCTCTTCGTATGTCATATTTGGAAATATCACATCATATTCTGCTTGCAGATCGCCAATCGCTTCTGTTACTTCATCTAAAACGTTCGCTTTTCTTTGATGGTACCATGCCTTAACTTGATATTTTCTAAAATTTGAAGCCAGAAGGTGCTCAGAATAATATTGACAACACACCAATACTTCTTGAAGCTTTTGAGTTTCCTCAATGCAAAGCATGTTGTGTATTTCGATGGATTTTTTATCTAGAGGAATTCATTATAATCAACTTGTAGCTATATGTTGCACTTAATTGCATAAATTGTGCTAAACTAAACGTCCCCACTCAAAAAAATCAATATAAAACGCCTGTGCAACATGAAATAGAATATTAGAAAAAGCAATCCGAATTGCGCGACAATAACCTCTAAATGAAGGGGCTGAGTTAAACTTCTGCATTTCACATCCTTTTATAAACAAGTTAATAAATCTGGAAGAAAAATTATGGCCGAAACAATTAATGCTAAAGGTAAATAAAAA
>JAZUSW010000106.1:0-6632 GCA_045606925.1 Acutalibacteraceae bacterium
AGTGATGTAAACGAAATGTGGAGAATTTGTGCTGCCGTCCCTGGTTTTTGGAATGCAAGGGTAAATATACTCGGTCAAATTGAAGAATATTACGGGGATGACGGTTTATTATCGGTTAGTTTTAATATAAATGCGTTAAAAACGCGCCTTATAAACGATAATATAAAATATGTTAAATTGGACGGACTTTTAAAAAAGTTGAGCGCCAAGAATTTAATTTCGTATGTTGTAAGCAATCAAGAGGACTACATAATTACTTATAAAGACACTCAGGTTAAATTGTGTTTAGGGGCGGCCGGTACTATCTTAGAGCAAAAGGTTACCGTAACGCTCAGAGAAATAATGCTCGAAGAAGGCACATATAACGATGTAATGAGCGGCGTTCATATAGATTGGGACGGGCAAATCGGTAGTAATCAAGGCGATGATAGTGATACAAAAAATGAAATAGATGTAATTGCTATGCACGGCGTTGTTCCGTTGTTTATTTCCTGTAAAAACGGGCGCGTTGAAGATGATGAGCTTTACAAGCTTGAAACGGTTGCTAACCGTTTTGGCGGTATTCATTCCAAGAAATTTTTAATAGCAACCTATCTTAATAAACGCCCTAAATCGTTGGCGGCATTTATGCAGCGTGCCGAAGATATGAAAATTTTCCTTATTAACGATGTGCATCTTTTAAGCGAAGAAAAGTTTAAACGCACTATTAAAAATTTATTTGCAAGACAGTAAGAGGTGGATTTTATGGATTGGAAAACTTTTTTCTATGTGGCATTAGCCATACTTCTTGGCTCAATAGCATTTTCCTTTGTTCTTAGCAGGATAAGATATAAAAGCGGAAGAATTGTAACACCGTTCAATGTTTTGTTTGTAGGTGTTATTTTATCGGCGCTAACTCTGTTTTTGCCTGTGTATATAACAACATTCCGCACAACAAACGCAGGGGCATTTGAGGCAGTTTTTGTGTCAATACATAAAATGATACGGCTTTTTACAGGCGATGGCGATTTCGATTTTATCACAGGTGTGATTGGGGAAAATTCACCCGAGATGTTTAGCGCATATTCTAAACTTTTTTCTATATTGCTTGTTGCCGCGCCGATACTGACTTTTGGTTTTGTACTGTCCTTTATTAAGAATCTGACAGAAAATTTGAACTATCTTAAAAACTTCTTTTGCAGTGCGTTTGTTTTCTCTTCACTTAACGAAAAATCTCTCGCATTGGCAACCGATATAAAGAAGAAAAAATTCAGGGTGGTTGTTTTTACAAATATTTCCGCAAATGATAGTGCGCTGTACGAGCGAGCAAGGGAAATAGGGGCGATATGCTTTAAAAGGGATATATTCGAGAGCAATTTTGCTTTACATTGGCATTTTTCAAACATATCCTTTTTTGCTATCGACCAAGACCAGTCGGCAAATTTATTAACCGCGCTTCGCCTTATAGAAAGGTATAAAAACAGGAAAAGAACAAAATTATATGTTTTTTCATCTTTAACCGAAGCCGAAATGGCTCTGTCGGGCAAGTGCGCCGAAACAGCGATTGAAATACACCGCATAAACGAAGTGCAATCGCTTATATTAAGAAATTTGTATGATTTCGGATATGAAAAAATCTTTAAAAGCGCTAAAGCGGATACCGATGGTATAAATAAGATAAACGCCTTGATTGTAGGTATGGGTCAACACGGTACCGAAATGGTAAAGGCATTATCGTGGTTTTGCCAGATGGACGGTTATAAAGCGGAAATTAACTGCTTTGATATCGATAAAGACTGCGAAGAAAAATTTGTTTTACTTTGTCCTGAGCTTATGGATAAAAAGTATAACGGAAAATTTGACCTTGCGGGTGAAACGCAGTATAAAATTACTCTTCATTCCGCTATAAATGCACAAACAAAAACATTTGAAGATACTGTTAAGTCTTTACCGCAACCCACTTATATTTTTGTTGCATTGGGCAAAGATGAGCTTAATGTAAGTGTAGCGGTGAAACTTCGCGCTTTATTTGCAAAAGACGGTATTTATCCGCAAATACAGGCCGTTATTTATGATGATGAAAAGAAAAACGCTTTGGCAGGCGTTAAAAATTATAGCGGACAGTCTTATGATATTGATTTTATAGGCGATATAGAATCATCTTACAGCGAAAAGGTAATTCTGATTTCCGATTTAGAAAGCGAAGCATTGGCGCGGCATAAACAATGGGGAGAAGAAAAGACATTCTGGCAGTTTAACTATAATTATAAATCCTCCGTTGCATCGGCAATACATAGAAAAATGAAAATTTTGTGCGGCATTAAGGGAATAGAAAAATTACCCGAAGACCGTGATGATAATGAGCGTTTGGCAATTCGCGTGTTGGAGCATCGCCGTTGGAATGCTTATATGCGTTCTGAAGGGTATACATATAGCGGCAGCATCGAAAAGTCTACCCGTAACGATTTGGCAAAACAGCATAACTGCTTGGTTGCATTTGATGAATTACCGCTGCATGAGCAGGAAAAGGATGACGATTAAAGAAAAGAGGTAAGCATTGTGTCTGAAAACAAAGAAAAGGTATTGGAAAATATATGCTTGGCTTTGGAGGATTTAGATATACAGCACGATAATATCGGTCTTGATAAGCTTAGTACAAGATTTGCGGTAAAAAGTAAAGATATACCGATATTGCTTAAAATCGAGGTTTTGGAAAAAGAAGAAACGGTTCGCCTTACGTCAAGACTTCCCCTGCTTGTACCAAAGGAAAAACGATTTGCTTTTTGTATGGCGGTTAATATTATTAATTGTGGCTGTAAGCTTGGCTCGTTTGGTTTTAGCTTTAAGACAGGCATTCTGATTTTTAAAAGTCAGGCATGTTATAAAAATGCCCAATTAAGTAAAGAAGTATATAAATATATGATAGAAAATGCGCGAATCAGTATAGATAAATATAACGAAGTTCTTTTTAAACTATCAAAAGGTCATATTTCATTACGGGATTTTTTCAAAATGAATGAGTTTTAAGGAGAAAAATATGGAAGATATTAAAATTAAGGCCGCAGAAGAACTGTATGCGCTTATTTGCGATACCGTTAAACAAAGAAATTTTGAGCACAAGCAAAACCCAAGTGAAAAATCGGTTGAGTTGGTAGTAAATATCGATGACAGGACCATACGCCCTGAAATTTATGTGGACCCGGAAAATGAGCTTGTTGGTTTTTTTTATTATGTAAACTGTGGATTCGGGATTACGAAATGTTTGGACGGTGCGGTTGCCGCCGGTACCGTAACGGCTAAGCTGCAATACGGCAGTTTCGATTTTAACTATTCTAACAATGCCGTTATTTTCAGACTTGAAATTCCCTATACATTAAGCCAAATAAGCAGCGAAACAATAAATTTAATGTTAGATTATACCATAACAGCAATAAACAGTTATGAACAGGATTTTATAGATTTAAGCCACGGCAAAATTGATTTAGATGTATTTTTGGCAAAATTTTAATGGTTTTTAGGAGAAAATAATATGGATGTAAGTAACAGTAACCTTTTAAAACTCATTATCAGCAAGATGGATACTTATGAAACTATGAGCGGCAACTCTCTTACAATAGAGTGCTTTTGGTTGGCAATAATTGAATTTTATACAGGTAACTTGGAGTGCGATAAAAATGAAACGGATGCCGCAGTTGTCACACAAATTTTAGATGCATTAAAACTGGATATTAACGCGGCAAAGAGTTATTTGAACGCGGCTATTAAGAAAGAAAACTATAATGATTATATTTCATCCTTGGAATTTCAAATAGTCCTTAGGAATGCGCAAATGTTCGCCAAACAAGCAGGGCGCCCGCAGGTTCTTGCTGCTGAACTTTTAAAAACCATAATTGAAGAAAAAATCGGCGATACCCCCAAAATACTCTCGGGTAATGCAGGCGGTGCAGCAAATAACGATGTATTTAAAGCGGCGGTTGAAAATCCGACAGAAAAGGTGAATCCCGCATCTGCCAAGCAGCAACTTGCAGATTTATCGGTTAAGGTAAAACAAATAAGAGATAACCTTTTTGATGCGGTATTTGGTCAGGACAAGGCAATAAACACCGTGGCTACGGGATATTTTCAGGCGGTGCTTAACAGCTTAACCGATAAAAAACGCACAAAACCTTTTGCGACATTCCTTTTTGCAGGTCCTCCCGGTGTTGGTAAAACATTTTTGGCCGAGCAACTCGCAACACACTTGGATATGCCGTTTATGCGCTTTGATATGAGCGAATACGGAGATATAAACGCAATACAGGATTTTTGCGGCTCGGATAGTGTTTACAGAAAATCCAAGGAGGGCGATGTAACTGGTTTTGCCGCCCGTAATCCAAAATCAATAATTCTTTTTGATGAAATTGAAAAAGCCCACCTTAATATAATTCACCTGTTTTTGCAAATACTTGATGCGGGTAGAATTCGCGATAATTTTACCGGCAAAGAGGTTTTGTTTAAGGATATAATTATAATCTTTACAACCAATGCGGGTAAAGGGCTTTATGAAGAAACCGATGCGGTTGATTTTTCTAATGTTTCACAAAAGGTTGTTTTAAAGGCGATAGCGGATGATAAAAAGCCGGGCAGGGATGAGCCGTTTTTCCCACCCGCGATTTGTTCGCGTTTTGCAACGGGCAATGTGGTTATGTTTAACCATATTACTGCGCATAATCTTATCAGCATTGCTAAAAAAGAGATTTTAAGAAATACCAAAGGTTTTGAATCAGAATCAGGTATTAAGGTAGAACTTAATGAAGATGTTTTTGCGGCAATTCTTTTTGCTGAGGGTGCCGCCGCCGATGCCCGTACCGTAAAAGCAAGGGCGGCGAGTTTCTTTAATACCGAGATTTATGAACTTTTACGCCTTATGCCGACCGATAATATAGCGGCTATGGAAAACATAAAGGTTGATGTTGTATTACCTGAAAATAAGGAAATTGTAGGATTATTCAGGGATGTTATCAAACCCGAGGTGTTGATTTTCACAAACAAGGACACGGCCGATATATGCAAGAAAAATATATCTTGCTGTGCTTTAAATGTGGCAAAGGATGTAGAAAATGCAAAACAAATAATCAAAAAGAAGGATATAAAGTTTGCTATAATCGACCTTATGCCATCCTTTGCTGATTCAAAACAAAAATATCTTAATATTGAAGATATAGATTCACCTTCGCGTGATTTGTTTAAGTATTTGCGCGAGTATTGTATGGATATGCCGGTTTATCTTTTAGAGCATCTTAATACTCCGTATAACACCGAAGAAAGAATCAGCTACTTAGGTCAGGGCGCACGCGGAATTATCACCCTCGGAGAAGATGCCGGTGATTTGAACGGGCAGTGCTTTGAGATTTGCAGGCAACATACATATCATAACAGTATGATAGACCTTGCAAAAGCGAGAAAGCTTATAAGATATGAAACTGCTCAAACGGTTGAAGAAGACGGCAAGAAATGTATTATTTATCTGTTCGATTTCAAACAAGTAGTTGCAATGGATGCTGAGGACACCAAAAGTGTGCTTAGTAATATTTCTAAACCTAATGTTAAATTTGCAGATGTTATAGGTGCTGAGGATGCAAAGGATGAACTTAAATATTTTGTAGAGTTCTTAAAGAATCCTAAGAAGTATATGGGTACTGGGGTCAGAGCACCGAGAGGCGTTTTACTTTACGGTCCTCCCGGTACCGGTAAAACATTACTTGCAAAAGCATTGGCAAGTGAAGCCGATGTTACCTATATTTCAGCGCAGGGCAACCAGTTTTTAAGTAAGTGGATAGGTGAGGGTCCCGAAAGGATGCACGATATTTTTAAAACTGCGAGAAAATATGCCCCTGCCGTGCTTTTTATTGATGAAATTGATACTATAGGTGCCGAGCGTGACGGTAGTGCTACAAGCAGTCAGGAGGGCATTTTGACTGCGCTGCTTACCGAGATGGATGGCTTTAAAATGGATGCCACCAAACCCGTTTTTGTGTTGGCGGCAACAAACTACGGCGTTGATGAAAGTTCAAAGCTAAGGTTAGACGGTGCTTTGCTGCGCCGATTTGACCGCAAGATTTATGTAGATTTGCCCAACAGTGAAGAACGCGTTAAATACCTTAGAATGAAAATAGAAGGTGACCCGTTATTCGTAATCAGTGAGGAAGAATTTGAGAATATAGCGGTGCGTTCAACAGGTATGAGTTTGGCGCTTCTTGAAAATGTAATTGAATTGGCAAAGCGTATGGCAATTCGCAATGGCGAAGCGAAGGTGACCGATGAAATTTTAGATGAAGCGCTTGAAATTTCGAAATACGGCGAGGAAAAGCCGTGGGATAAATCCCTGCTTGAAAGAACTGCGCGACATGAAGCGGGACACGCCTTTGTATGTTGGCACGGTGGTGAAATACCCGCCTATGTTACGGTTGTTGCGCGTGAGGGACACGGTGGCTATATGGGACACGCCGATAGAAAGGGTATGAATATTTCAACCCGTAGAGATTTATTGGCGCGAATCAGAACATCTCTTGCCGGGAGGGCAACCGAGCTTGTTTATTATGGCGAAGAAGATGGCCTTACAACCGGTGCATCGACTGATTTACAAAATTCAACATATTTTGCCGACCGTATTT
>JAZUSW010000107.1:0-2656 GCA_045606925.1 Acutalibacteraceae bacterium
TAAAACCTGCGACACAAAGCTATCAGCCAACTCACTGCCGCTAATACTCTCAAAGCCGGGATAATTTTCAACCTTTGGAGAAGATGTTATTTGACCGCCAAAACCGTTCTTTTCAAGGATAAGAACGCTTTTATTGGCACGGCGGGCATATATAGCGGCGGTAAGTCCCGCGGGACCTGCGCCTACGACAACAATATCATACATATTATATTCACCTCAAAAAACACGGGCGTGGGCGAAAGCCCACGCCCTATATTTTAATTTTTACTGAACCGACTGGATAAATTTCTTTATATTCGGTACCGATACGAATTTTTCAACTTCGCCGTTTTTTACACTTACAAGGGTGGGTGCCTGTCTTATGCCCATTGCCTCGGTGAGTGCAACATTTTGCTCGGCCAATACCTTTTCGTAGGTAATTGTTGCCTTGTCAAGCAACGCCTCTGCTATCTTACAGTTGGGGCACGTAGCCGATTTAAAGAGATACACGCCATCTGCCAAAGTATTTGCGGCTGCCGAAGCATCACAATTACAGTCACTGCCAACAGGACCTTCGTGTGTAAGCACCGAGTTTGCGATATCATATGTCTTACGCTCACGGTATTCCTGTGCTTTACCGTCATTCCAGTTTTTAACGGGGCGGTAATAACCTGTAATACGGCTATAAACCTCGGTTTCCTTGCCGCACTTAGGACAAGTATATGTTTCACCCGGAATATATCCGTGCTCCTTACATACTGCGTATGTGGGAGAAAGTGTGTAGTACGGTAAGCGGTAATTTTCAGCTATCTTGCGGATAATTGACGCCGCCGCCTTCCAATCAGGCAATTTTTCGCCTATAAATGCGTGGAAAACGGTACCCGATGTATAAAGGGTTTGCAATTCATCCTGAACGTCAAGCGCTGTGAAGATATCATCTGTATAGCAAACCGGCAAATGCGAAGAGTTTGTGTAGTAGGGAGTTTCTGCATCGGATGCGCAAATGATATCGGGATAGTGTTTACGGTCGTGCTTAGCAAGACGGAAGGATGTAGATTCAGCAGGTGTTGCTTCAAGGTTGTAAAGGTCGCCGTACATTTCCTGATAGTCGGATAAGCGCTCTCTCATATGATTGAGAACTTCCTTGGTGAATTCCTGTGTTTGCTTGGTTGTCATATCACTGCGCAACCACTTAGCGTTAAGACCTGCTTCATTCATACCTACAAGACCAATTGTTGAGAAGTGGTTGTTGAATGTACCAAGATAGCGCTTAGTATAGGGATAAAGACCCTCATCAAGAAGCTTTGTGATAATGGTACGCTTAATTTTAAGTGAACGAGCCGATATATCCAGCATATGGTCAAGACGGCGGAAGAAGTCTTGTTTATCTTCGGCCAGATATGCTATTCTCGGCATATTGATGGTAACAACGCCAACCGAACCGGTGCTTTCACCGCTACCAAAGAAACCGCCTGATTTTTTGCGAAGTTCACGAAGGTCCAAACGCAAACGGCAGCACATAGAACGAACATCGCTCGGCTCCATATCAGAGTTTACATAGTTTGAGAAATACGGTGTTCCGTATTTTGAAGTCATCTCAAAGAGAAGCTTGTTGTTCTCGGTTTCCGACCAGTCGAAATCACGGGTGATTGAATATGTGGGAATGGGATACTGGAAGCCGCGGCCGTTAGCATCGCCTTCTATCATAATCTCGATAAACGCGCGGTTTACCATATCCATCTCTTTTTTACATTCGCCGTACTTAAAGTCCATACGCTTACCACCAACGATAGCATACTCATCTTCAAGGTCATGCGGAACTGTCCAGTCAAGAGTTATATTGGTGAAGGGTGCTTGAGTGCCCCAACGAGAAGGTGTATTTACGCCGTAAATAAATGATTCAATGCATTTTTTAACTGCATCGTAACTTAAATTATCGGCCTTAACAAATGGTGCAAGATAGGTATCAAAGGATGAGAATGCCTGAGCGCCGGCCCACTCGTTTTGCATAATGCCAAGGAAGTTAACCATTTGGTTGCAAAGTGTTGCCAAATGCTTTGCAGGAGCAGATGTAATTTTGCCACCAACGCCGCCGAGACCTTCTTCTATAAGCTGTTTTAATGACCAACCGGCACAGTAACCTGTGAGCATTGAAAGGTCGTGGATATGAATATCGGCGTTTTTATGCGCCTTTGCGATTTCGTCATCATAAATCTCAGATAACCAATAGTTAGCGGTGATGGCACCCGAGTTGTTGAGGATAAGACCGCCTACCGGATAGGTAACGGTTGAATTTTCTTTAACACGCCAGTCAAGGTTTTTAACGTAC
Source organism: Acutalibacteraceae bacterium (assembly GCA_045606925.1). Taxonomy (GTDB): domain Bacteria; phylum Bacillota; class Clostridia; order Oscillospirales; family Acutalibacteraceae; genus SIG565. The sequence continues at coordinate 2,309 of JAZUSW010000107.1, forward strand.
TGATTAACAATCTCTTTATAATCAAGAATTGTTGATTTCATATTACGCAATTTTTCTCTTTGTCTACGGTAAAGGATATACGCCTTTGAAACATCGGCATAACCTGCCTGTACCAAAACGGTTTCAACACTGTCTTGAATGTCTTCAACCGCAACGAGTCCGCCCTGCACCTTCGGCTCAAAATCAGAAGTTACTTTAAGCGCCAAAAAGTCAATAACGTTATCGTTATAGTTGCGCTCACAAGCTTCAAAAGCTTTTTTGATGGCATCGGAAATCTTGTCTATTTCAAAATCAACCTGAATACCATCACGTTTAATTACCTTATACATAATTCTTTCTCCTATCTGT
>JAZUSW010000108.1:0-2077 GCA_045606925.1 Acutalibacteraceae bacterium
CTTGTTACAGGCATGGTTGTTGCAAAGTATGATGCACTTAAATTGTTGAAAAACGTTCGTGTTTACATTGTTTCGATTGCCAGAATGATTATCATTCCCGCCATAATCGTTATTGCATTCCGTCTTGCAGGCGCAGACGAAAATATTATTATTGTAACTCTCGGCACTACCGCTATGAGTCTTGGTCTTAATACGGTTATTTATCCCGCTTCGTGCGGTCAGGATACCACCACAGGTGCAAGTATGGCTTTAATATCAAACATTATGGGTCTTGTAACGATACCGTTAATGTTTATGTTGTTTTTATAATTTCAAGGAGGTCTTTTATGCAATACAAAAATCCTTTAATTCCATGCGATATGGAAAAATATCCCGGCAGAACGGGAGACCCTTACGTTTTGCTTTACAAGGGTGAATATTATCATTGTTTTTCTATGCGTGATGGTGTTTATCTTTCAAAAAGCAAAAGCCTTACCGAAATTGGCAATGCTGAGCCGATTAAGGTTTACCACAGCGATCCTACAGAACTCACCCGTGCTTCAAATTGGTTTGCACCAGAGCTTCACTTTATTGACGGTGATTTTTATATTTTCGGTGCGCCCGAAATTAACGAAAAAGGCACCCACGCCATGCGTGTACTCAAGCTTGAAGGCGACGACCCCATCGGTGAGTATGAGCTTTTGGGCGGCATTGACGGTATTGGCGACGTATGGTCAATTGATGGTACCGTGGTCACCATCAATGGTAAGCGTTATTTTGTATGGACGTCAAACCACATTTACATTGCCGAGTTTATCTCTCCCACCAAAATTGGTGAGGTAAAAACCGCCATCGTAAAAGCTGAATATGACTGGGAAAAGGTTATGCACCCCATAACCGAAGGCCCTGCCCAGCTTGAACACGACGGCAAACTTTACATCATTTATTCTGCAAGCGACTCTAAATGTGACGGCTATTGCCTTGGATATATTGAATTTTTGGGCGGCGACCCGCTTGACGAAAACAACTGGAAGAAACATCCTTCTCCCATTTTGGTTTCGGGCAACGGCGTTTATGGTCCCGGACACTGCTCTTTTACCACTGTTGAAATTGATGGCAAACAAGAGGACTTTGTTGTTTACCATGCAAACCTTGTTTCAGGCACAGGTTGGAGCGGCCGCAGTGTATGGACACAAAAAGTTTTGTGGGAAGACGGTCCAAGAATCGGCACACCTCTTTTTGAGTGTGAATATTAATATTTGAGGTTATTTTTTATGAGAAATCACGGTATAAGATTCGAAAATTGCACTAACGATTGGTCAAACGGATTACCCATTGGAAACGGTATTTTCGGCAGCCTTATTTACTATAAAGAAAATAAACTCTTTGTTCCTTTGAACCATTATGAAGTTTATTACAACATCACCAAACGTGTGTTGCCAAAAGACCAGCTTGCCGCTATGCCTATATCGGAAAATCCCGGTGAGACCTTGGCTGAACGCACAAGCCGTGCGGCGTATAATGACTGTAGCAATAACGGCTTGTTTTCGATGTATGACGTATACCGCGACAAAGGCGGCTCTTCGATGGGTATTTTCGCAGCATCTTATCCCCAAACGGGCGATTTGACATACTCTTTTTGCGACTGCATGAAAGACTGTGACAGTCTGCTTAAACTTGACGTTGAAAAAGCAACCGTTTCTTTAGAATGCAAAAAGGACGACAAAAGTTTCTCGATGTCAACCATTTTTGCAAGACAAGACCTTGTTGTAACCAAAATTAAACAGTCGCAGCACGGCCTTGTTAAAAGCCTTAACATAAGTTTGTTCCCCGTTCGCAATGCCGATTTCCCCGAGGTTGAGTATTATCAGATTTCCGATAACGTTTTTGGTTGGAAGGTTGCACTAAAACTTGCTTTAGGCAAAGAGGATGATAAGCCCTTTGTTCACGCGGGTACAATCCGCCTTGTGAATGCTACCGCAAAATTAGTGCAGGGAGAAAATCAGGCAGACCTTATTATCAACGCCGAAAAAGAATTTACCGTGCTCACTACCGTTTGCACCGACTGGCGTTATGACGACCCCGTAAAAGCGGGTAT
>JAZUSW010000109.1:0-3286 GCA_045606925.1 Acutalibacteraceae bacterium
GCCCCGATTGCGGCAAGGAATTTCATATTTTCGGTAGCGGCAAAACCGAAACGGTAGCCGATGAACTGGGTGTACCGCTCCTCGCACGTATCCCCATTGATGCCGATATGGCGACACTTATCGATAACGGTATGTTCGAAAAGCACCAAAATAACTATTTTGGCGATGCCGCAACATACATTGATGCTAAATTAAAATAATAATAAAACGCATTCAGGGCAACCTGAATGCCTTTTTTCTTGCAAAAATATATCTTTATGGTATACTATAAATTAATATATTTATTTTAATGGGGATTTGTTATGAGAATCGTTGTAAAAGTTGGCACTTCTACTTTGGCTTATGAGTCGGGACGGCTCAATATCCGTCATATTGAAGATTTTTGCCGCGTACTCAGTGACCTTAAAAATAGGGGTCACGAGATAATCGTTGTATCAAGCGGTGCTATCGGTATGGGTATGGGTAAATTATCACTAAAAAAGCGACCCGAAGATATCCCAACCCGTCAGGCAGCGGCGGCGGTTGGTCAGTGTGAGCTTATGTATACATACGATAAGCTTTTTGCCGAGTATAATCATACGGTAGCTCAACTTCTTATAACTAACTATGTAGTTAATAATAATGATATGGCTGAAAACTTTAAAAACACGCTAAACCGACTTTTAGAGCTTGAGGTTATACCGATTATAAATGAAAACGATACGGTATCAACTGCCGAAATCGGTATAGGTGATAACGATACCTTAGGCGCTATTGTTACTGTGCTTTCAGATGCCGATTTGCTTGTTTTGCTTTCGGACATAGATGGTCTTTTCACAGCCGACCCACATAAAGATAAAAATGCAACACTAATTTCGGAAATCACCGAAATAACCGACCAAATCCGTGAAAACTCGGGCGGCGCAGGGACATCTCGCGGCACAGGCGGTATGGTGACAAAACTCAATGCCGCCGAAATGTGTATGAATGCGGGTTGCGATATGATTATCGCAAACGGCTCAAATCCCAAGGTTTTGTATGATATTATGGATGGTAAAAGCGTGGGTAGTCGCTTTGTTGGAAGAAGGTAGAAAATGACTACACAGGAAATTTTAGAAAAAGCAAAATCTGCTAAAAAACAAATTGCGTTGTTAAGCTGTGAGCAAAAAAATGCGGTGCTCAGAAGTATGGCGCAGTCGTTGATAACAAACAGCGACAGTATTTTAGCGGCAAATAAAATAGATATCGAAAAGGCAAAGGATACCGTAAGCGTTGTTATGCTGGATAGATTAACCCTAACCGAAGAACGAATAAAAGGTATGGCAAACGGCATATTGGAGGTTGTAGAGTTGCCCGACCCTGTGGGTAGGGTGCTTCACGAAAACCTGCGCCACGGTATGAAAATTCAAAAGGTATCTGTGCCGATAGGTACGGTGGCAATTATTTACGAAAGCCGTCCGAATGTTACCTCTGATGCGGCATCTCTTTGTATAAAAAGCGGCAACGCGTGTGTGCTTCGCGGCGGTAAAGAGGCGTATAACTCAAATAAAGCGATAGTTGATGCTTTAAAAGAGGGTATTAAAAACAGTGGCTTTAATGCCGATTTTATAAATCTTGTATCGGATACAACAAGAGTCAGCGCTACTGCTCTTATGACGGCGGTCGGATACGTTGATTTGCTTATTCCCCGTGGCGGTAAAGGACTGATTGAAGCGTGTGTAAATGGCGCTACCGTGCCGTGTATACAAACAGGTACGGGTATTTGCCATATATATGTTGATGAAAGCGCCGATATGGAGATGGCACTAAAAATTATCGATAATGCAAAAACTTCTCGACCATCGGTTTGTAATGCGGCGGAGGTATTGCTTGTAAATAAAGGTGTAGCAAAGGAATTTTTGCCGCAACTTTTTGATACTTTGGTTACCAAAAGGCAGGAAAAAGGATTAATTCCCGTAGAACTTAGACTTGATAATATCGCAAAGGAAATAATCAACGGCACGGATGCCGCCGATACCGATTTTGACACCGAGTTTTTAGATTATATTTTGGCGGTTGGTTGTGTTGATAGTGTTGAAAATGCAGTAGAGCATATATCACGACACTCAACAGGTCACAGCGAAGCAATAATAACAAATAATCGGGCAAATGCCGAATTTTTCACAAAAGCAGTGGATTCGGCGGCGGTTTATGTCAATGCTTCAACCCGTTTTACCGATGGCGGTGAGTTCGGTCTCGGTTGCGAAATGGGTATATCAACCCAAAAACTTCACGCAAGGGGTCCTATGGGTTTGAATGAGTTAAATACCTATAAATATGTTATAAACGGCAACGGTGAAATCAGGTGAAAAATATGTTGAAAATTGGCTTTATAGGCGTTGGAAATATGGGCGGTGCTTTGGCTTGTGCGGCATCAAAAAGCGGTAATGCAGAGATTTTAGTTACCGATTATGATAAAAATAAATCGGCAGAGGTTTCTTTAAAAATCGGTGCAAAAGATACCGATGCAGAGAATATATGCAAAACCGCAAAATACATTTTTTTAGGCGTTAAACCACAGGTTCTACCATCGGTATTAGAAGCGATTGCGCCCTTTTTAAAATCGCGTACGGATGATTTTTGCTTGGTTAGTATGGCGGCGGGTATAAAAATTCAAAAAATCATAGATGTTTTGGGATTCTCAGTACCTGTTATCAGGATAATGCCCAATATGCCGGTAGCCGTAGGGCAGGGTATGGTGCTTTATTGCGCTGAAAAAACGGTGGAGTGCGATGAATTGGTAACTGTAATGCAACACTCGGGTGTGTGGGCAAAAATCCAAGAAAGCGATATTGATGCCGCATCTGCAGTTAGCGGTTGCGGTCCCGCATTTGTGTTTATGTTTATAAAAGCGTTAGCGCTCGGCGGTGAAAAAAGCGGATTGGATTTTGATACGGCATTAACTCTTGCCGCACAAACGGTTATGGGCTCGGCAAAAATGCTTATGCAAAGCGAAAAAACAGCCGATGAACTGCGCGATGCAGTATGCAGTCCCGGTGGCAGCACCATAGAAGGCGTAAAATCGCTAAACGGCGATAACTTTGACGAGATAATTGCCGCCGCTGTTAATAAATCTTATAAAAGAACAGTAGAATTAGGCAAATAAAAAAAGGACTGAACGCTCAACTCTGCATTTTTAGCGGAGAAAATACGAACACCACCAAGGAATTTTCTTTGGTGGTGTTTTTCTGTCGGAGTGAACTTATGAAAGGCTCCCTCCGGGAGGGAGCTGGATTTTGCGTAGCAAAAGACTGAGGGAGAGCGCGTG
>JAZUSW010000110.1:0-4183 GCA_045606925.1 Acutalibacteraceae bacterium
ATGGAAGAGTTTGAGAAGACTTTCCGTCCGCAAGCTGAAAAACAGGTTAAAATGCGTTTGGCACTTGAAAAGATTGTTGAGCTTGAAAATATCGTTCCAACCGAGGATGAGATTAATGCTCAAATCGAAAAAATGGCAAGTGACTACGGTGTAACAGTAGAACAGGTTAAAAATGCAGTTCCTTCTGAAGAAATTGCAAAAGATCTGGCAGTTAATAAAGCAATCGACTTGGTAAAAGAGAGTGCTGTTATTACCGAAGTAAAAAAATCGGCTGCCAAAAAGACAACTGCTAAAACAACCGATGGCGAGGACAAGCCCGCAGCTAAAAAGACAACTGCTAAAAAGTCCACTGCTAAAAAAGCAGAAGAAAAAGCCGAATAATTGATTATAAATTATAAAGTTTGTTAATAATGATTTTATACGGAGGTGTTCATTATGGATATGAGTTTTATTCCATATGTTGTTGAACAAACAAGCAGAGGTGAGCGTTCTTACGATATTTTTTCCCGTTTGCTTAATGACCGAATCGTAATGCTTTGCGATGAGGTTAATGATACAACTGCAAGTCTTGTTATTGCGCAAATGCTCTATCTTGAAGCGCAGGACCCCGATAAAGACATTAATTTTTATATCAATAGTCCTGGTGGTTCTGTGTCTGCCGGTCTTGCTATCTACGATACAATGCAATATATCAAATGTGATGTTAGCACCATTTGTATGGGTATGGCGGCAAGTATGGGTGCATTCCTTTTGGCATCAGGCGCAAAAGGCAAGCGTTTTGCATTGCCAAACAGCGAGATTATGATTCATCAGCCATTGGGCGGTGCTAAGGGTCAGGCAACTGATATTTTAATTCACGCGCGTCATATTGAAAAGACTCGCGAAAAACTTAATAAAATTTTATCCGAAGTTACAGGTCGTACTCTTGAAGAAATCGAGAGAGATACCGAGCGTGATAACTTTATGTCGGCTGATGAAGCCGCCGAATACGGTTTGGTTGATAAGGTTATCACCAAGAGATAGGAGATTTTATGCCTAACAAGGATAATAACAAAAAAGTGTGCTGCTCGTTCTGCGGTAAAACGCAGGACGAAGCAGTTCGTCTTATAGAGGGACCCGGAGTTTATATTTGCGATAGCTGTATTTCTTTTTGTAACTCGTTGCTTTTGGGTGACCAAGAGTTTTCAGGTAAACGCGCCTCAAAACGCAAAAAAGAAAAAGAGTTTATTTTGCCTACACCTGCCGAGATAAAAGGTAAACTCGATGAGTATGTAATCGGACAGGACGATGCAAAAAAGACACTTTCGGTTGCCGTTTATAACCACTACAAGCGTATATTTAAAAATATTGACAGTGATGTTGAGTTAAACAAGAGCAATGTGGTGTTATTGGGACCTACCGGTGTCGGCAAAACACTGTTAGCGCAAACTTTGGCTCGTATTATTGATGTGCCGATTGCCATCACCGATGCCACAACATTGACCGAAGCAGGTTATGTGGGCGAAGATGTTGAGAATATTTTGTTACGCCTCATACAAGCTGCCGATTTTGATATCGAAAAGGCAGAGCGCGGTATAATCTATGTTGATGAAATTGATAAGATTGCGCGCAAGTCGGAAAATACATCTATTACAAGGGATGTAAGCGGTGAAGGCGTACAACAGGCATTGCTTAAAATTCTTGAAGGTACCGTTGCTAATGTTCCACCACAAGGTGGCAGAAAGCATCCGCAACAAGAGTTTATAACCATTGATACAACTAATATTTTGTTCATATGTGCCGGCGCGTTTGATGGGCTTAATAAGGTTATAGAAAAGCGCATAGGCGGTAGTAATGTCGGCTTCGGTGCACAGGTTAAATCTAAAAACGATATAGTTTGCGAAACCGAAAATACAGCAGTTACCCCGCAGGATTTGGTTAAATTTGGATTAATACCGGAGCTTGTAGGTCGCTTACCTGTTATTACAGCACTTAAAGGACTTGATAAAGATACATTAATCAGTATTATGAGTGAGCCGAAAAACTCAATCATTAAACAGTATCAAGTGCTTTTCGGTATGGACAATATAGTTTTGGAATTTGAGCACGATGCGCTCGAAGCGGTAGCCGAAAAAGCGATTGAGAGAAAAACCGGTGCGCGTGGACTTCGTTCAATTATTGAGAATACCCTCAAGGATATTATGTTTGAAGCCCCGTCTGATACTTCTATTACAAAAATAGTTATCACAAAGGAAGCTGTTAATGGCGGCAAACCTGTTATAGAGCGCCGCAAAAATAAAGCAGTATAATTAAACGGCAACCTGTTGGTTGCCGTTTTGATTTGTAAATTAAAAGGGAAGTGCAAGTTTTGTTTTTTGAAAGAATAACAAAAGAAAATATTGCAAAAATAGGTGAATATTTAAATAAAAACATTTATTCTTGTGAATATACCCCTGCCAATCTCCTTATATGGTCAAAAATGTTCGATACGCATTTTGCTTTGTTGGGAGATGCGGTTTGCTTTCGTTATGAAGAAAGTAACGGCCCCGTTTTTTCGCTGCTAGGCGCTGGTGCAGTCAATAAGATAAAAACCGTTACTGATTATTGTCTGGCAAATAATTTTGTGCCCAAAATTTCGGTAAATGAAGAACAAATTGATGATTTTTTGCAAAATTGCTCCGATTTTGATATTTTTGAGTCGGAAAAATCGGCGGAATATATTTATACAACCGAAGCACTTTCTTCCTTGCAGGGTAAAAAATATCACTCTAAGCGAAATCACATTTCCGCATTCACCAAACAGTACAATTGGACCTTTGAAAATATAACCGAACAAAATAAAAACGAAATTTTAGAAATTTCGGACTATTGGATAAGTAATAATGAAAAGACCAACGAGCATTCAATAAGTACCGACCGAGAGGGCATAGAAATGCTTCTTGATAATTTCGCGGCATTCAGAGTCCGTGGCGGTATTGTAAGGGTTGACGGTAAAGCGGTGGCTTTTTGTCTTGGTACACAGGTAAGCGATAAGGTCTTTGATATCAACTTTGAAAAAGCACTGCCTGAATATAAAGGCGCATATGCCGTTATAAATCGGGAATTTGCAAAAACACTTACCGATTTTGAGTTTATAAACAGGGAAGATGACCTTGGTATTGCGGGGCTGAGAAAAGCAAAAATGTCTTATCATCCGCATAAAACGTTTAAAAAATACATCGTAATGCCAAAATTCGTAAAAGAACAGACAAAGCAACTGTATTTAAAAACTTTTACCGAGGAAAATGAAAAATCGGCAGATTTATTATTTGATAAATTTTTTGTTAATAATACACTTTTAAAAATGGTTGATAGGCGTATTGTATCGTTACTGTTTTTAATTGATGCATCGATTGATTTAACCGAATCGGCATATATTTACGGTGCCGCAACCGATGAAAACTATCGGAACAGGGGATTAATGAGGCAGTTGATTGATTTTGCGGCACTGAGGTTTGATGCGCTGTATTTAAAACCTGCTAATGATGATTTGTTTGAATTTTATCAAAATTTGGGCTTCAAAACGGCTTTTTATAAAAACAAAATTGTAGGTTTGGCAAATCAAAACAGTTTGCCGATTTATGAAATTAAAAACACACAGGAACTTTATAAAATCCGTGATATTCTTTCGCCCGAAATTTCGGTGCATTTGTGTGATGCGGCATTGGAATATATACTTGAAAATTATACCGCAGTTACCGATAATCCCGAAAATCCGCAAAATTTTGCGTTGTTTACCGTTGAAGGAAATAAAGTGATAGTGAACGAAGCACTGTCCAAAACCAATCCTGACGCATTTTTGGGAGAATTATGCTATAAATATAATTGTGCTGAGTATGAAGGATTTACGGTTGGTGAAGATATTCCTTGCGGTATGATAAAAACTGAAGAAAAATTCCCAAAGAAGATGTATATGGGATTAGATATTGATTAAAAAACAACCCTACGGTTTAACCGTAGGGTTTAAATTTTTATTCTTCGCATTTGATGGGCGTAACAACAACCTTGCCATAACTATCAAGTAACGGAGTAAATCCTCCCGCATAACCGCTTTGGCGGTATAGATAGTTAACACCCGTTAATTTATCAACCCAAATCTCCATATTACCCGACCAATTGCTTTGGGAATATGTTTTCTTAAATCTATCATTTTTAGCCATAAAAA
>JAZUSW010000111.1:0-2312 GCA_045606925.1 Acutalibacteraceae bacterium
CATTGGCGAAATAATCCCATTTTCACACTTGTTATCGCTAAAATAACAACATTCGGCGAAACATTTTTAATTTATTAAAATAAAAGAAAAAACAACCTCAAACGAGGTTGTTTTTTGTTATACATCTAATAAGCAAATATCTTGTAGTGTTTCGCGTTTTACGGCTACATAGTCACCGTTTTCATTTAGCATTACAACAGGTGGGCGTGGCACACGGTTGTAATTTGATGCCATTGAGTAGTTATAAGCGCCTGTTGTAAGTACCGCCAAAATATCGTTTCTATTGGGTTTTGGCAGCATTACATTTTCTTGTATTACATCGCCTTCTTCACAGCATCTGCCGGCAATGGTGGCGCAAAAATTGGTCTTTTCGTTTGCGCGGTTGGCAAGAAGCACGGTATAGGGGGACTGGTAAAGGGTATAACGCGGATTATCGGTCATACCGCCGTCAATCGATACATAATTCTTGTAACCCGTAATCTCTTTAACTGAGCCAACACTATAAAGGGTAAGACCTGCGTCTGCTACAATACTTCTGCCGGGCTCCATTGCGATTTTGGGGATTTCTATATCGAAAGCAAGCGACTGCTTTTTTAAAATCTCGGCAATCTCGGCTATTTTTTCGGTAAAGCTGATTTTTGGGTCACTCTCCACATATCTAACACCGAAACCTCCGCCTAAATTTAAAATGCGCGGAGTATAGCCATAGGTGTTTTTGATGTCCTTAATAAAACGGAACATTAATTCACTTGCAAGGTCAAAAGGCTCGCTTTCAAAAATTTGGGAGCCTATATGACAGTGAAAACCTGCAAAATCAATGTTTTTAAAGCTTAATATTTTGCCTACAGTTTCTTTTGCTTGGTTTGTATCAATTGCAATACCAAACTTAGAATCAACATTACCTGTTGAAATTTTTTCGTGAGTGTGGGTATCAATACCAGGGGTTACTCTTAACAAAATTTTTTGAGTAATGCCTTTTTGTGCCGCGATTCTTTCGATTGCAAGAAGTTCTTCGTTGCTATCGGCTACAATGCATCCAACACCATTTTCCATAGCAAACGCAATTTCCCTGTGGGTTTGGTTGTTGCCGTGGAAAAAGCAGTTTTCCATTGGGAAGCCTGCCTGAAGTGCAGTATAGATTTCACCCATAGACACAACGTCAATGTTCAGCCCCTCTTCCTTTGCAATGCGGTAAATTTGCTTACACGAAAAGGCTTTGGAAGCATATTCGGGGCAAGAGCCTTCAGGGAAATATTTTGCAAAAGCGGTCTTATATTCGCGCATATGCTCACGTATTTTATTTTCATCCATAAGGTACAAAGGAGTGCCGTACTTTTGCGCAAGCTCCACCGTATCGTAACCCGCAAAACAAAGATGCCCGGAACTATTTATTGATAAATTATCGCAAATCATTACTTAATTCCCATCTTTTCCATTTCTTCGTATAATACTGCACGTGTAGCGTCCTCCATTGGTGTTAAAGGTAGACGCAAATAATCTTCGCAAAAGCCCATTTTAGCCATTGCAGCCTTTACGGGTATGGGGTTAACCTCGCTGAATAAAGCATCAATAAGCGGTAAAAAGTCAAGCTGCATTTGAGCGGCTTTATGAATATCGCCTGCGAAATAAGCTTCGCACATTTCAACCGCTTCATTCGGCATAAGGTTAGAAAGCACAGATATACAACCTTTACCGCCTAAGGATAAAATGGGTAGTGTTTGGTCGTCGTTACCTGAATAAATATCAATTTTATCACCGCAAAGGTGGGCGGTTTTTGCAACTTCGGAAATATTACCGCTTGCCGCTTTAAGACCAACTATATTAGGATGCTCAGCTAGCACAGCTACAGTTTCGGGCTTGATTGAAACACCGGTTCTTGATGGTACATCATAAAGAATAACCGGTACGGTAGATGCATCTGCAATAGTTGTAAACATCTTAATAAGACCTTTTTGGGTTGCCTTATTGTAGTAAGGGGTCACAACCAAAACTGCATCCGCACCCGATTCGCAAGCGCAACGGGTTAAATCAAGAGCGTAGTTAGTATCGTTGGAACCGGTACCTGCAATAACCGGTACTCTGCCGTTTACATATTTTACTGCAAAATCAATAGCATCGCGGTGCTCATCATCACTAAAGGTAGAAGCTTCACCTGTAGTACCTGCAATAACAAGCGCGTTAATGCCTTGCTCAATTTGCCAATCAATAAGGCGGGCAAAGGCATTGTAATCGATACCGTTTTCAGTGATAGGGGTGATAAGGGCGGTAGCCATACCCTCAAAAATTGTCTTTTTCATACTATTTTCCTCCAA
>JAZUSW010000112.1:0-6647 GCA_045606925.1 Acutalibacteraceae bacterium
CCCTGTGGAATGTGAGGAGGACTTGGCGATGTTGCGGGGGCATTGCCAAAGGCACTTCGCCGCCGGCTTATCGGGTGCCGCGTGGTTTTACCGCTTTACAGCAGTATCAAAGAAGAATTTAAAAATGAAATGAAGTTTATAACATCAATTACCGTAAATGTTTCCTGGCGCAGACAGTACTGCGGTATTTTTGAAGCAAAGCGCGATGGTGTTATATTCTATTTTATCGATAACCAGTATTATTTTAAACGCGATGGACTTTACGGTCACTATGATGATGCCGAGCGTCTTGCTTTCTTTTCTCGCGCGGTACTTGATATTTTACCGCACATTGATTTTAAGCCCGATGTTATCCACTGTAACGATTGGCAAACCGCACTTGTGCCCGTTTACCTTAATTCGTATTACCGCAATAACGATTTTTACCGCAATATAAAAACCCTTTATACAGTCCATAACATACAGTACCAGGGCAAATACGGTTATGAAATTTTGGGGGATGTATTGGGTATTCCTACACAGGATGAGCACGTGCTCGATTTCGCTGGCTGTGTGAATTTTATGAAGGGCGCTTTTGTGTCTTGCGATAAGATTTCCACCGTTTCTCCCACCTATGCACACGAAATTATGAACGAATACTATGCCCACGGGCTTGACAGTATTTTAAGGCATTTATCCCACAAGCTTACCGGCATTGTAAACGGTATTGACTGCGATGTTTATAATCCGCAAAACGACCCCCTTATCTTTGCGCCGTTCAGTAGCGAGGATATGTCGGGCAAGGACATAAACAAGCGTGAGCTTCAAAAAGAAATGGGTTTACCCGAAGACAGCGAAGTTGCCGTTATAGGCATTGTTTCCCGACTTGTTGACCATAAGGGATTTGACCTTGTGGCACACGTATTTGAGGAAATACTAAACAGTCGCGTTCAGTTTGTGATACTCGGCTCGGGCGAATGGAAGTATGAACAGTTTTTTGCTGAAATGGCGGCAAAATATCCAGACAAGGTAGCGCTTCGCACGGGATTTATTCCACAACTTGCCCATAAAATATACGCGGGTGCCGATATATTCTTAATGCCCAGTAAGAGTGAGCCGTGCGGCCTTGCGCAAATGGTGGCACTGCGCTACGGTACAATTCCGATTGTTCGTCAAACAGGCGGTCTTAATGACACTATTCGCGATTCGGGTGACGGGGAAGGCAACGGCTTTACCTTTAAGCTCTATAACGCCCACGATATGCAAAACGCCGTTTGGCGCGCTCTTGAAGGTTATTATTCTGACCGTAACGGTTGGAATATCCTTAAAAAACGCGCGATGGAATGTGACAACAGTTGGGCAAAATCGGCAAGTGAATATATAAAACTCTATAAGGAACTGATTAAATAATTATTTACTTTTCTTTGGTTTTGTGTTAAACTCTACTTATCGTTTGCTTTGGAGATGATTTCTTATGATAGATGTCTTTAAATCAATACTGCTCGGTATTATCGAAGGTATTACCGAGTGGTTGCCGATATCCAGTACAGGACATTTGATTTTAGCCAACGAATTTATACGCCTTAATGTTTCGGACTCTTTTCTTGAAATGTTTAATGTTGTAATACAACTCGGCGCGATTTTTGCGGTTATTTTACTTTTTTGGAATAAGCTATGGCCCTTCACAACAAGGAAAGACAGTTCAGGCGTCATAAATGTACATAATATTTGCGGCATTAAAAAGCAATCCATCAGCATCTGGCTTAAAGTGGCTATCGCCTGTATTCCCACGGTGCTTGTGGCGTTGCCCTTTGAAGATAAGATTGATGAACTTTTCTTCAATTATAAAACCGTTTCAATAGCGCTTATTGTTTACGGTGTAGCATTTATTGTGATTGAAGCGTTTAACAAAAACCGCACTTCGAAGGTTGCAACAATGCAGATGTTGTCCTACAAAACCGCATTTTTGATAGGTTGTTTTCAGGCGTTGGCGGTAATTCCCGGTACATCTCGCTCGGGCTCTACCATTCTTGGTGCAATGCTTATCGGCATCTCCCGTACCGCCGCGGCGGAATTTAGTTTTTATTTGGCTGTGCCCACAATGTTCGGTGCATCGCTTTTAAAAATATTGGATTTTGGTTTCCAGTTTAGCGGTATTGAGATTGTCATTTTAGCGGCAGGTATGATAACCTCGTTTGTTGTTTCGCTCTTAGCAATTAAATTTTTACTCGGATTTGTCAAGAAAAACAGTTTCGCAGCATTTGGTTATTACCGTATAATTTTAGGTATTGCCGTGTTGCTGTATTTCAGCATCGCGGCATAGGGTTAAAAAATAAGGAGGAAATATTAATGAAAAAATTATTAGCAATTATTCTTTCGGTTGTTTTTGTTCTTTGCCTTGCTACAGGTTGCTCGGCAAAGCCATCAGAAAATGTTAAAACTGACGCCAAGCTCACAATGGGTACCGTTAACGGCACTACATACGAAAACGAGTTTATCGGCATCGGCTGTAAAGTGGATGACGGCTGGACCTTCGCATCCGAAGATGATTTAAAGGCGCTTATTGATATCACCATCGATAACTTCGATGAAAAATATCAGGAGCAGCTTGAAGCGGCGGCTATTGTTTATGCGATGCAGGTTACTGATGCCTCCACAGGAAACAATATTAATATCAACCTTGAAAAACTCACAGGTCTTAACAAGAATATGACCGCATCAAAATATGTTGATTCCTCTTTAGGTCAGATGTCCACCGCGCTCGAATCTGCAGGATTTTCAAATCTTCAAATTCAGAAGACCGAAGTTGAAATTGACGGTACAAAGCATGCTGCTATTGCAATCAATGCCGATTTTTCAGGTGTTAAAATTTATGAAAAGGTTGTATGTATAAAGTGTGATGATTATATGGCAAATATAACCTTAGCTACTGTATCTTCTGATACAACCGATGAACTCTTATCAAAATTCTATAATCTTGATAAATAATTTAAAGGCAGAAACGGTTTGGCGTGTTATCCTTAACGGAGAATTTGAAATAGGGGGATGGGCTTACCCTGTGCATTTCTATTACAAATGCGAAACTTGCAATAAATGCAGGGGATTCCCTATAGTCTCCCTCCGAGAGGGAGGGGGACCACGAAGTGGTGGAAGGAGCCTGCGTGACTTTAAATTCAACTTAACTTCATTGTCACGCGCTCTCCCTCAGTCGCCTTCGGCGCCAGCTCCCTCCCGGAGGGAGCCCTTGCTGCGAAAATGTTTTAAATGGCGTTAATCCCTGATAAATACTAACCCTAAAAGAACACTCAAACGGGAGACACTTCGTAAAGAAGTTGTCTCCCGTGCTTTTTATAAAGAAAAAGACACTTTCAGAGATCGAAAGTGTCATAGTGGGTTACATACTTTGAAATTATACCTAATTCAAAAATAAAAATATTGGTGTTATTGTGAGACAGGTCTCACAGTGATTCTTTTTTAGTTCTCTTTTTTAAGTTCTCTTTCAAGCCATATAGCACCGATATCCATCGCTGCATAAAGACCTGTTTTTTCGCTTGTTTTAACGATTCTCTTTTTCATATCAAGCTCGGTATCGCTTAGTAAAAGTAACACCTTTACTTTGTCGGCGCTCTCGATGTCGCCCTCTTTTTTTGTCGATAAAATTTCAAGCTTTATAACATATTTCTCCGACATATCGCCGTAATAAATTTCGTTACCGTGTCTAACAAGGGGTTTGCCCTTATAGGTTAAAAATTCACTCATCTTTTTTCTCCTTTATTTGTTGGCTTTTTCGGGTTTTTCTCCGTAAAGATTAAAGCGGAATAAAATAGTTTCGTCCGCAGGGTTTACACAGCGAACGGTGGCTTCTGCCACACTTGCGCCTTTAAGCACGTTTGAAAGACCCATCATCTGACAAAGCTTTGATTTTAAGTTAAGCACATCGCCTTCCTCAGTTTCAAGAAAAACATCGCCGCTGCAGGCATCTACCGCCTCGATAAAATCTTTAAAATCTATATCGTGAAGTTGTAATTTGTAAGCCATAAGTATACCTCCTAATAGTTATTATGTACTTATTCAGTATATAATAACTAATTAATTATGTCAAGAATTTCAAAAATTTATTGCACCGCTAACATTTAATTGACTTTTACACCCAAATTTTGTATACTTTAAAATAGAGAATTGTGGCTTTTTAGGAGGTCTTTTTTAATGAATAATACTGATAAAACAATGGAACAAATTGTAAATCTTGCAAAGGGACGCGGTTTTGTTTATCCCGGCAGCGAGATTTACGGTGGTCTTGCAAACTCGTGGGACTACGGCCCGTTAGGCGTTGAACTTAAAAACAACGTAAAAAGAGCTTGGTGGAAAAAATTTGTTCAGGAAAACGAGTATAATGTGGGTCTTGACAGTGCTATTCTTATGAATCCTGAAACCTGGGTAGCTTCGGGTCACTTGGGTGGCTTCTCCGATCCGCTTATGGACTGTAAGCAGTGCAAAACAAGACACCGCGCAGATAAACTCATAGAAGATTTTGTGGCTGAAAACGGACTTTCGGATAACCCTGCGGGTTGGTCGGACGAAGAAATGCTCGGCTACATAAGAGAAAAGGGTATTGCCTGTCCTTCCTGCGGCTCACACGATTTTACCGATATCCGCAAATTCAACCTTATGTTTAAAACCTTCCAGGGCGTTACCGAAGACAGTTCATCGGTACTTTATATGCGCCCTGAAACCGCACAGGGTATCTTTGTAAACTTTAAAAATATTCAGCGTACAACACGCCGTAAATTACCCTTTGGTGTCGGTCAGATAGGTAAATCGTTCCGTAACGAAATTACTCCCGGTAACTTTATTTTCCGTATCCGCGAGTTTGAACAAATGGAACTTGAATTTTTCTGCAAACCCGGTACCGACCTTGAATGGTTTGATTACTGGCGCGCATTTTGTAAACAATGGTTGCTCGACCTTGGCATTAAAGAAGAAAATCTTCGCCTTCGCGACCACGATAAAGATGAACTTTGCTTCTACTCAAAAGCCACAACCGACTTTGAGTTTATGTTCCCGTTTGGTTGGGGCGAACTTTGGGGCGTTGCCGACCGTACCGATTATGACTTATCTCAACACGCCAATCACTCGGGCGAGGATATGACCTATTTCGACCAGGAAACAGGCGAAAAATACACCCCTTATGTTGTTGAGCCGTCTTTGGGCGCCGACCGTGTTACCTTGGCATTCCTTTGCGATGCTTATGATGAAGAAACCGATGAAAAGGGAGACACCCGTACCGTTCTTCGCTTACACCCCGCGCTCGCTCCCTTTAAAGCGGCAGTTCTTCCCCTTTCCAAAAAATTATCCGAACCTGCAACCGAGATTTTCAGAAAACTCTCTAAAAAGTTTATGGTAGATTATGATGAAGCGGGCTCTATCGGTAAACGCTACCGCAGAGAAGATGAAATCGGCACACCTGTTTGTATCACATACGATTTTGACTCTGAAACTGACGGTTGTGTAACCGTTCGCGACCGCGATACAATGGAGCAAAAGCGCATTCCAATAGCCGAGCTTGAAGCGTACATTGAAAAAGTAATAGAATTTTAAACTTCAACTTAAAAATCGGAGATGTGGAGGTAAAAAATGGAAATCGTTAACGGTATGATAATCCCGCTTATTTTGGGTCTTACATTCTTCCTTTTCGGTATGAATGTTATGTCGGGCGGACTTGAAACAATGGCAGGCGGCGGACTTGAAAGAACTATGAAAAAAGTTACGGCAAATGACTTTTTAGGATTCTTTTTAGGCGCCGGTGTTACGGTTGCAATTCAGTCGTCTTCAGCATTTACCGTAATGCTTATTGGTCTTGTAAACTCAGGACTTCTTAATTTCAACAACACATTTGGGCTTATAATGGGTTCTAATGTCGGCACAACCCTTACCGCCTGGCTTTTGAGTCTTGCAGGAATTGAGGGTAAATGGTATGTTGAGCTTTTTAATCCGAGTTTCTTTGCACCCGTGCTTGCTTTTTTTGGTATTGCAATGCAGATGTTTTCAAATAACGGAAAGAAAAAACAACTTGGTGACATTTTTATTGGTTTTGCAATACTTATCTGCGGTATGGACCTTATGAGCGACTCAATGATTAGTGTTCGTACCATCCCCGGCTTTGATAGCTTTTTAGCAACACTTAAAAGCCCAATTATCGCCCTTTTGATTTCAACCGCCTTTACAGGTGTTATCCAGTCTTCCGCAGCCACTATCGGTATTGTTCAGGCATTGGCGCTTTCGGGCGGTATTACTTGGGAAATGGCAATTCCGTTGGTTCTCGGCGCTAATATCGGTACCTGTGTTACCGCTTTGATTGGTAGTCTTGGCACAAACAAGGCCGCTAAGCGTGTTGTTGTAATGCATTTCTCGGTAAATGTTTTCGGCTCGATTTTCTGTATGATAATAATGTACATAATGAAAGCGTTTAATGTTACCATTTTGGGTGCCGAAATTGCTATGGTCGGCGTTGCTATCGTTCATACATTATTTAATACCATTAACACAGTTATTCTTCTCCCCATTAAAAAGCTCATTATCAAGTTTTGCGAGGTTGTTGTACCCAATAAGGGTGATGATAGAGACCGCCATACCGTATTTCTTGATGAGCGCCTTATCGCTACACCCGC
>JAZUSW010000113.1:0-2250 GCA_045606925.1 Acutalibacteraceae bacterium
TATTTAAGTCCTTTATTTGAAAAGTTTATGCCCCAAACTGATGATTATTGTATTGGTGGTTCTTCGGGTATTTTAACCGAAGATGATAACAGTTTCGGCGGTAACACAGGTGAAGTTGAAGATTCACTTGGCGAATAATTAAAAATTTAACCCCACCTTGAAACTGATATGCACCCCAAAAGTTAGACACTTTTGGAGGTGCATATTTTTATGCGTAAAAAAGGCAGTAAGAATAAAGTTTATAGTGCAGAATTCAAAATAGGTGTTATAATGGATATGCGAGAACACCGCTTGTGCTATAACGAAACCGTGCGAAAATATTGGGATATAACCAAAGGACAGGAAGCAAATTATCGAAAACAAGTACAAAGGTGGGAACGTATATACCTAGAAGAAGGAGCCGAAGGTCTTATGAAAGAAAGGCGAGGCGGAACAAGAAAAGGCAGACCACCTAAGTTAGACAAAAAAGTTGAAGAAGATTTAATTGCCGAAAACCAACGACTTCGAATGGAGATAGAATACTTAAAAAAACTCGATGCCTTAGTTCAGAAAAGGTTGCAAGAGGAAAAGAAAGAGCAGCAATAGTCAATGAATTAAGGCAAAAATATCCATTAAATGACTTGCTGCAACTGTCAGGTTTAGCTCGTAGCACATTCTACTATTATCTAAAACATTTAGATACCGATAAATATGAATGTGAAAAACAAGAAATACAAACTATCTTTAACGCGAATAAAGGTAGATACGGATACCGTAGAATTACGATTGCTATGCGTAAGAAAGGTTATGTAATTAACCATAAAACAGTACAAAAGCTAATGAATAAACTTGGTTTGAAAGGCAAACAACGTAAAAACGATAAATACCATTCATACAAAGGTACAGTCGGAAAAGTTGCAGATAATCTACTAAAAAGAGATTTCTATGCAGAAAAACCATTTGAAAAGATAGCAACCGATGTTACACAATTTAATGTTTGTGATGAGAAAGTATATCTTTCACCTGTTTTAGATTTGTTCAACAATGAGGTTGTATCTTACTCAATTTCAACAAGCCCTAATTTAGAACAAGTTAGAGAAATGCTTAATGGTTTGTTTGAAAAGCTACCTGCTGATGCAACGCCAATATTTCACTCTGACCAAGGTTGGCAGTACCAACATGCCGAATACCAACGGTTATTAGCAGAGCATAACATTATTCAAAGTATGTCTCGAAAGGGAAATTGTATGGATAATGGCGCTATGGAAAACTTTTTCGGCAGACTAAAAGTTGAAATGTTCTACGGTGAAAGATTTGAAAGCGTTAACACTTTCATTGATGAATTAAAGAAATATATTTATTACTACAACAACGAAAGAATTTCCTTAAAACTAAAAGGAATGAGTCCAGTGCAATACCGAACTCATTCACAAGCAATTTAATATTTAATTTTGTCTAAACTTTGGGGTTCACTTCAATGCTCTTCGGTGGGTTTTGCTATAAAAAAGGAACACTTCCACAAGACAACCCCAAGCTGCATAAGTGGCTTGGCACCATCAAAGAAAGTGTTGCTGCTAATAGTATATGCGAAAAACTTTAAAAAGTCAAGGTTTTGATATCCCTGGGCTCCAATTGCCCAACAACATCGCAGACCTTGACTTTAAATTCATTATATGCGAAGTTTTTTAATTTGTCAACTATTAGTTTGTTGCGCCAATGGTTACGGTGGTGGTGTAGGTTTTGCCCGAGCGGTAATAGGTTACCTCTACATTTTCGCCTTTGTAGTGGCTTTTTAGCGCCGATTCGTACTGTGTGTACTCCGTAATTTCGGTGTTGCCGAATTTGGTTATTATATCGCCACGCTTAATGCCCGCCGCTTCGGCAGGACTGCCTTCATCTACCTCGGCTACAACAGCGCCGGTTGGGTAACCGTAGAACTGCAACACGCGTGAAGTATAGTTATAACTTACCGCTATACCTGTATACGCCTCGCCCTCGCCCTCGTGAGCGATAAGTTTATCGCATATTTCTACAACTGTATTAACGGGGATTGCAAAGCCCATACCCTCGTAACCAGTGCTTACAAGTTTAGAGGAATTTATGCCTATGAGTTCGCCCTTTGTATTTACCAAAGCGCCACCCGAATTACCGGGGTTAATTGCCGCGTCGGTCTGGATAAGGCTCATATTCCCGTCGGTAGTGGCGATTTGCCTATTTAAGCCGCTAATAATACCAAAGGTAGTTGAGCCCATAAACTCTAACCCCGCAGGA
>JAZUSW010000114.1:0-8776 GCA_045606925.1 Acutalibacteraceae bacterium
TAGTTAAAGCAAGTATAGTTCTTGTTAAGGGCACCGAACCGAGTGAAGAACTCAAAAAGGAAATTCAAGAATATGTAAAGGCAAAAACGGCGCCTTATAAATATCCGAGAATTGTTGTGTTCCGCGATTCGCTTCCAAAAACAGTTAGTGGAAAAATACAACGCAATAAGCTATAATAAATAATCGGTGATATGGATGACAAATAAGAGATTATATATTATTTGTGGGCATTATGGCTCGGGTAAGACCAATGTGGCACTTAATATGGCTTTTGATTTGAAAAATCAAGGCGAAAAGGTTGCCATAGCCGATTTGGATATTGTAAACCCGTATTTTCGCACCAAGGATAGCGCCGATGAGTTAAAACGATTGGGGATAGACCTTATTTGCAGTGAGTATGCAGGTAGTAATGTTGATATACCGGCACTCCCGCAGGATATGTATTCCATAACCGATAAGCGTGACTCAAAGTATATCCTTGATATCGGCGGCGATGACAGAGGCGCCTTAGCGCTTGGTCGTATTGCTCCAAAGATAAAAGAAGAAAACAATTACGAAATGTATTTGGTTGTAAATCGTTTCAGACCGCTCACACGCGATACCGCCTCGGTTTTAGAGGTAATAGGTGAGATTGAATATGCGGCAAAAATTCGTTTTACAGGTATTATAAACAATTCAAATTTAGGTGAAGAAACAACTGCGTCAGATGTTATATCCTCCATAGATTATGCCGAGGATATTGCAAAAACCACGGGTTTACCCGTAGTATTAACGGCGGTGGACCAACGCCTTTACGACACCGTAAAGGATAAAGTACCAAATGCTTTTTCACTTAAATTACAAGAAAAAATAAAATAATGTTAAGGGAGAGGTAAGTAAATGGCAAAATTAACATTTAAAACTGATAAATGTAAGGGTTGCGGCCTTTGTGTTGATGTATGCCCGAAACAAGTTCTTAAACTTGCGGAAGATAAAATCAACGCCAAGGGACATCACCCGGTTGAAGCAGTAAATGAGGCGGCCTGCATTGGTTGTGCTTTTTGTGCAACAATGTGTCCCGACTGTATTATAAAGGTTGAAAGGTAGTGAAATAAATGGCAGAAAAAGTTTTAATGAAGGGTAATGAAGCAATAGCAGAAGCTGCGATAATTGCAGGATGCCGCCATTATTTTGGCTATCCTATTACCCCTCAAACCGAAATTGCGGCATATATGGCAAAGCGTATGCCAAAAATCGGTGGTTGTTTTTTACAGGCAGAAAGTGAAATCGCCGCCATCAATATGGTTTACGGCGTAGCATCTACGGGTTATAGAGTTATGACTTCGTCTTCCAGCCCGGGTGTATCTTTAAAAGGTGAAGGTTTGTCATATTTAGCAGGCTCCGACCTTCCCTCACTCATAGTAAATGTACAGCGTGGCGGCCCCGGCCTTGGCGGTATTCAGCCCTCACAGTCCGACTATTTTCAGGCAACAAAGAGTGGTGGCCACGGTGACTTCCGTATGATAGTTTTGGCTCCGTCTTCGGTTCAGGAAATGGCCGATTTAACAGTAAAGGGCTTTGAACTTGCTGATAAATACCGTATGACCAGTATGATTTTGGCGGACGGTACTATGGGACAAATGATGGAACCCGTATCTCTTGAATACGATATTAAACCTGCCCCCGCAAAACCGTGGGCAACAACAGGTACAAAAATGGCAAGAGAGCATAATATCGTAAACTCTTTATCTCTTGTTCCGGATGAACTTGAAGAACTCAACTTTGCCAGATTTGAGAGATATAAGCAAATTGAAGAAAACGAAACAATGTGGGAAGAATATATGATGGATGATGCCGAGATTTGTATTGCGGCATTCGGTATTGCGGCCCGTGTTGCTAAAAATGCTATAAATGAGGCAAGAAAGCAGGGTATTAAGGTTGGTCTTATCCGCCCCATTACCTTGTGGCCGTTCCCCAATAAGCCGTTTAAAGCGGCGGCCGATAAGTGCAAAGCATTTATATCGGTAGAACTTTCTATGGGTCAGATGATAGAAGATGTACGCCTTGCAACCGAGTGCAAAGCACCTGTAACGCTTTGTAATAGGGCAGGCGGTATGATTCCGTCACCCGAGCAGGTGTTGGAACATATTTTAGAAGTAGCTAAAAAGGCAGGTGCAAAATAATGGTAGTATTTGATAAACCCCACGCATTAACCGATGTACCTTTCCATTATTGTCCCGGTTGTACACACGGTATTGTTCACCGCTTGGTAGCCGAGGTTATTGATGAACTTGGAATTGAAGGCAAGACCATTGGTGTTGCTCCTGTTGGATGCTCTGTTATGGCGTACAACTATTTTAACTGTGATATGATTGAGGCAGCACACGGCCGTGCTCCCGCAGTTGCAACAGGCGTAAAACGCGCCGACCCCGAAAACCATATTGTATTTACATATCAGGGTGACGGCGACTTAGCGTCTATCGGTATGGCCGAAACCGTTCACTCGGCAGCAAGAAACGAGAACATTACCGTTATCTTTATCAATAATGCAATTTACGGTATGACAGGCGGCCAGATGGCACCTACATCTTTGCCGGGTCAGGTAACACAGACTTCTCCTTACGGCCGTGATGTAAATCATTGCGGATATCCTGTTAAGGTAAGCGAAATGTTATCAACACTTGACGGTCCTGAGTATATCGAGCGTGTAGCCGTTAATAATGTTAAAAATGTTAAAAACGCTAAAAAAGCCATCAAAAAGGCATTCCAAAACCAGATTGACGGCAAGGGATTTTCTCTTGTAGAGGTTATTTCGAGCTGTCCTACAAACTGGGGCATGACACCTAAGGCGGCGCTTGAATGGATAGATGAAAAAATGATTCCGTACTATCCGTTAGGCGTTTATAAAGACCGTAGCGCAAAGGAGGAAAAGTAATGAAAACAACTAATTTTCTTTTTGCAGGATTTGGCGGTCAGGGTATACTCTTCTCGGGTAAATTCTTGGCTTACAAAGGTCTTATAGAGGATAAGCAGGTAAGCTGGCTTCCTTCTTACGGACCCGAAATGCGCGGCGGAACGGCTAGTTGCAGCGTAATTGTAAGTGATACACCCGTAGGTTCACCTATCGTTTCTAAGCCCGATGTTTTGATTGCTATGAATTTGCCATCCCTCGATAAATACGAGGATTCGGTAGCACCGGGCGGTATGATTTTTGTTGACTCAACACTTGTTGAACGCAAGGTTAAAAGAGATGATGTAACCGTTTATTATGTTCCCGCTACAAAACTGGCAAGTGATAATAAGACACCAACCTTGGCAAATATGATTATTGTTGGTAAGGTGTTAAAAGCGCTTGGCGAGTTTGATGAAGAAAAGGTAACAAATGCACTTAAAAAGGTAATATCGGCAAAACGCGCCGATATGCTCGATGTAAACTTAAATGTAATGCGTTTGGGTGCCGATTATTAAAGGAGAGATAAAAATGGATATTAAAATCATTAAAACCACAACTCCAAAAGTTAAACCCGATAGCAGTGTATTAGGTTTTGGTAAATATTTTACCGACCATATGTTTATGATGGATTATTCACACGACAAAGGTTGGTATAATGCAAGAATAGTACCTTTTGAAAATATTTCTTTGCATCCTGCTTCAACCGTTCTTCACTATGGTTCTGAAATTTTCGAGGGCTTAAAGGCATATCGCAAGGAAAATGGCGAAGTACAGCTTTTCCGTCCCATTGAAAATATCCGCCGTATGAACACCTCGGCTGACCGTTTGTGTTTACCGCAAATACCAGAAGCAGATGCTATGGAAGCACTTACAACATTTGTGTCGATTGAAAAGGACTGGACTCCTTCAGCCCCCGGAACCTCTCTTTACCTTCGCCCCTTTAT
The DNA here is from genome assembly GCA_045606925.1 of Acutalibacteraceae bacterium. GTDB lineage: Bacteria > Bacillota > Clostridia > Oscillospirales > Acutalibacteraceae > SIG565. The sequence goes on from JAZUSW010000114.1 coordinate 3,877, forward strand.
GTTTGGTAATGATGAAACCTTGGGCGTTCACGCAGTACATAATGCAACCTTTGTTATCATAGCTTCTCCCGTTGGCTCATATTATAAAGAGGGTATCAACCCCGTTAAGATTATGATTGAGGACCAAGATGTTCGCGCAGTACGCGGCGGTACAGGTTATGCAAAATGCGGCGGTAACTATGCTGCAAGTAATAGGGCAGGTGAACGCGCCGAGAAACAGGGTTATAGTCAGGTTTTGTGGCTTGACGGTGTAGAAAGAAAGTACATCGAAGAAGTTGGCGCTATGAACGTTATGTTCAAAATTGACGGCAAGATTGTAACACCTATGCTTTCAGGTTCAATTCTTCCGGGTATTACCAGAAAATCCTGTATTGAGGTATTAAAGGGTAAGGGCTTTACCGTAGAAGAAAGACTTTTGAGCATTGATGAACTTGAACAAGCGCTTAAAAACGGCAAACTTGAAGAAGCTTGGGGATGCGGAACAGCGGCAGTTGTATCTCCCATTGGTGAGCTTTGCTATAAAGGTGAAAAATTCACCATCAACGGCGGTAAAATCGGCGATGTAACCCAAAATCTTTACGATACCTTAACAGGTATTCAGTGGGGAAAAATAGAGGATAATTTCGGTTGGACACAACTTGTTGATTAATTTGTAAAAAACACTTGACAAAATAATAGAGGGACAGTATAATTACTTTATTAAATGCGTTGAAGGAATTATTTTTTGTCTTTGCTATTTTTAAGAGAGTCGGTGGTTGGTGCAAACCGAAAAAAACGCGGACAAAAAAGTCTCACTCCTAAGCAGAGCTGCCGAAATAGTAGTAAGCGGCTACGGGTTGTTCCGTTATCATAACAAACGGCTTGTCAGAGCTTTGTTGAGTGGCCTAAATATAGGCAATCAGGGTGGTACCGCGAAAATTTTCGTCCCTGAGGTCGTATGACCTCAGGGCTTTTTTATTGACAAGACCAAACTTTCGAAAGGTGAAAATTATGAAAAAAATCTTTATTACCGATGCAACTCTTAACACAAAAAACACATTTTCATTTAAGGAGAAGATTGAGATTGCTCGTCAACTTGAAAATTTAAATGTTGATGTTATTGAATTACCCGCTCTCCAAAATGTGAAAAGTGATACATTGCTTATTCGTACAATATCATCTTTTGTTAAAAATGCAATTTTGTCGGTGGCGGTTGGTTTAAATAAAAAAGGGGTGGATGATGCGGTATCGGCGCTTAATAACTGCGATAAAAAGCGTCTTCGTATCGAGGTTCCCGTATCTACGTTCGGTATGGAATATTCGTGCCATAAAAAGCCCGATAAAATGCTCGCTTTGGTTGAAGAATTAGTATCATACGCTAAACAATATACAAATGATGTTGAGTTTTGCGCGTTGGATGCAACCCGCGCCGAACAAGAGTTTTTACAAAATATAGTGTCGGCAGCAATAAAAAGCGGTGCTAATACAGTTACCCTGTGCGATACTGCCGCTGTACTTATGCCCGATAAATTTGCTGAATTTACCGAAAAATTCGCATTTTTGGCTGAGCAAGGAGTAGCATTATCAGTTGCTGTTAATAATAAATATGCACTCGCGACAGGTAGTGCGGTATTGGCTATCAGCGGCGTGGCAAACGGGGTAAAATTAGGCGTTGGCGGCGAAGAAATACCGCTTGAAGCATTTGCAAATATCATTAAAAACTGCGGTGAGTCATATGGATACTCGGCAGCCGTTAAGTATACCGAGCTTTCCCGTATAGTTGGGCAAATTGGCAGAATTATAGATAATGTTAAGGATGATAAAAAAGCATTACCTGCGGGGAACACCGAGGAGGTTGGAATCCGCCTTGATAAACACGATACTAAAAACGATGTTGTGGCAGCAGCCGCCAATCTCGGTTATGATTTATCAAGCGAAGACCAGGCAAGAGTATATGAGGAGTTTTTACGCGTTGCCGAGAAAAAAGCGGTAGGCGTTAAAGAACTTGATGCAATTATAGCAAGTGTTGCTTTGCAGGTTGAACCAACATATAAATTAGTAAGTTATGTAATAAATACGGGTAATATAATAAATGCTTCGGCTCAAATTACCGTTTCGAAGGACGGCGAGGAAATTCAGGGCATCAGTATGGGTAATGGTCCTGTTGATGCGGCATTTTTGGCTATTGAAGAGGTTATAGGCAGACATTTTGAACTGGATGATTTCCAAATTCAGTCGGTAACCGAGGGCAAGGAAGCAATGGGTAGCGCTGTTGTTAAACTAAGGGCCGATGGCCGCGTTTATTCAGGTAACGGTATTTCTACCGATATTCTGGGCGCAAGTATCCGCGCATACATTAACGCTGTAAATAAGATTGTTTATGAGGAGGCGTAATAAATGAAATTATCATTTTCAACAAAAGGTTGGCATGATAATTCATTTCCCGAGTTTTGCGAAATAGCAAAAGAACTTAAATTTGACGGGATAGAATTACACAATATTTATAACCGCCTTTTTACCGATAAAAACGGTGCTTTTCACGACTATACTGCCGCGGCCACAAGGAGAAAACTGTTCGAAATGGGGCTTTCTATACCTTGTATCGATACTATTTGTGACCCTGCCGATGAAGGTACATTCGATAAATGTGTGGAAGAAATTTTGAAATGTATAGAAATTTCGGCTTCACTGGGTATTCCGTATATCCGTATTCACGCAGCAAAGGTTAGCGATAATTCAACCGAAAATGTTGTAAGAGTAATAGAGAATGTATTGCCAGATGCTGAAAAAACCGGAGTTACACTTTTGCTCGAAACAACAGGAATTTTTGCCAAAACCGATAAACTCCGAGATGTGCTTAATCTCTTTGCACACGATAATTTAGCGGCGCTTTGGGATATGGCGTGTCCATATTTAAGCTGTAAGGAAGAGCCCGAGGATACAATAAAAAATCTCGGTGCATATATAAAACACGTGCATATAAAGGATGCCGTAAAAACAAACGATAATTATGAGTATTGTCTGCTCGGTGAGGGAGAGTTGCCGGTAAAGGATATGATGGCGGCTTTGCGCTCGGTTAATTATGATGGCTTTGTATCACTTGAATGGCACCCATCCTGGTGTGAAGAACTTGATGATATGGAGATTATTTTCTCGCAATTCGTAAACTTTATGAAGCAGTTTGGCGATACATCCAAAAACGAACCCGCACTCTACTATAACCGCGCACGTACCGGTAAATATGTATGGGAGAAAGACCGCCTTATCGATTTAACGTTCCCACAGGTGCTCGATAAAATGGTTGAACTTTTCCCCGACCAATACTGTTTTAAATATACAACACTTGATTATACAAGAACTTATAGTGAATTTCGTGATGATGTTGATACCTTTGCGCGTACACTTGTATCACTTGGTGTAAAGGCGGGTACACACGTTGCAGTTTGGGCATCAAATGTACCGCAGTGGTATATTGCTTTTTGGGCTGCCGTTAAAATCGGCGCGGTTCTCGTAACCGTGAATACTGCATATAAAATTCACGAAATTGAGTATTTGCTCCGCCAGTCCGATTCTCAAACACTTGTTATGGTTGAGGGCGCTAAGGACTGTAATTACGGTGAGATTATAGCTGAACTTTGTCCCGAACTTGCAAACACCGTACCCGGTGAGCCGCTTCACAGCAAACGCTTACCGTTCCTTCGTAATGTAATTACAGTTGGATTTGATATGAAAGGTTGTCTTAACTGGGAGCAGTCGCTTGAACGCGCAAACAGGGTGCGTCTTGATACGGTTTTACGCATGGCGGCAGCAGTTCATAAGGATGATGTTTGCAATATGCAATACACATCGGGCACAACCGGTTTTCCGAAGGGTGTTATGCTTACCCACTATAATGTTGTTAATAACGGTAAATATATCGGCGACCATATGGAGTTATCAACTGCTGACCGTATGATGATACAGGTACCTATGTTCCACTGCTTTGGTATGGTGCTTTCTATGACGGCATCTATGACACACGGAACAACTATGTATCCCTTGCCGTATTTTTCGCCAAAACCCGCCCTTGCCTGTGTTCATAATGAACATATTACCGCCTTTAACGGCGTACCTACAATGTTTATAGCGATGATGCAACATCCCGATTTTTCCAAAACTGATTTTTCGTATATGCGCGTTGGTATTATGGCGGGTGCAAACTGTCCTGCCGACCTTATGAAAAAGGCAACCGAGGTTATGAATATGAGGGAAATCGTATCGGTTTACGGACAGACCGAGGCCAGTCCCGGTTGTACTATGAGTAGCTACTACGATTCGCTCAGAGTCCGTACCGAAACGGTTGGCAGCGCGTTTGCAAATGTAGAGTGCAAGATTATAGACCCTGAAACAGGTCTTGACTGTGAAGACGGCGTAAACGGTGAATTTGTTGCTCGCGGTTACAATATTATGAAGGGATATTATAAAATGCCAAAAGCCACGGCTGAGGCCATTGATAAGGACGGTTGGCTTCATACGGGCGACCTTGCCTGTCGTGACAGTGACGGCAACTACCGTATAACAGGTCGCCTTAAAGATATGATTATCCGAGGTGGAGAAAATATCTATCCAAAAGAAATAGAAGAGTTTATCTATACCTGCGAAAAGGTGCGGGATGTTCAGGTTATCGGTGTACCGGATGAGCAGTACGGTGAAGAAATTATGGCTTGTATCATACTTAAAGAAAATGAGAGTATGACCGAGGGAGAAATGAAAGAATATATTGCGGCACATATGGCAAGACACAAAGTGCCGAGATATATTCAGTTTGTTAATAAATTCCCGATGAACGCCGCGGGTAAAATTCTTAAATACAAAATGCGCGAGGAAGCGGCAGAAAAGTTAGGACTCAATAAAAAATAATGGTAAATGGTTATTATATAAT
>JAZUSW010000115.1:0-11990 GCA_045606925.1 Acutalibacteraceae bacterium
AGGGTCACCGGGGCGGCGCGGGTCAATAACAAAAGGTATCTCTACCCCGCTTGCCTTTTCAAAAGCGCATTTAAGCTGTAATACGCTGGTGCCGTTACCGGTACCAAGGTTAAATTCTTCACAACGGGTATTTTTAAGTGCCCAATCAACCGCTTTAACGTGGCCAACTGCCAAATCGCAAACGTGGATATAATCGCGCACACCCGTACCGTCAACGGTGTTATAATCGTTGCCGAATACGTGGAGTTTATCGCGGCGGCCTACTGCAACCTGAGCAATGTAAGGCATAAGGTTATTGGGAATACCCTTGGGGTCCTCACCTATTGTGCCGCTCTCGTGTGCGCCAATGGGGTTAAAGTAGCGAAGCAACGCTATACTCCAGGTATTGTCCGAAACATAAAGGTCGCGAAGCATCTCCTCAATAAAGAGTTTTGTGCGGCCATAGGGATTAATTGCGCCAATCGGCATACCCTCTTTAAGCGGCATCTCTTTTGCAACACCGTAAACCGTTGCCGAAGAAGAGAAAACAATGCGTTTAACATCAAACTCACGCATAACTTCGAGTAAACAAAGTGTGCTTATGAGGTTATTATCATAATACTCTATGGGCTTTGCAACCGATTCGCCCACCGCTTTAAGACCCGCAAAGTGTATAACGGCTTCTATCTCGTTTTCTTTGAAAATTTTTCTTAATGCGTCTTTATCTCTTACATCATTTTCGTAGAATTTTATCTCTTTACCTACAATTTTTTCAACACGACACAAAGACTCTGAGCTGCTGTTATCAAGATTATCAATAACAACCACATCGTAACCCGCTTTAACCATCTCAATACAGGTGTGGCTACCAATATATCCTGCACCGCCTGTAACCAAAACTGACATTTTAGTCCCTCCAATATATTTATCGTGTATATTATACTATGCTTTCCCCCGCCGTGCAATATTTTTTAAAAAATTTTTTATCAATATTTTGTGAGTTTTTTTAGTTTTTTTGTAATTTTAGTCAAATTATTGTGTTTTTGACATTTTGGGCGAATTTTAACTCGGTTTACAAGTCGGAAATTAAATGATATAATGATTTTAATTGTTTGAAAAGGTGTTTTTATTATGGAGTACATCATAAACCCTGTGGCTTTTTCCTCGGCTTTTACTCTGCCGGGTGAAATTGCGGACCGCCACCTAAAACTTGCCTCAGCAACACAGTTGAAGGTTATATTGTTTGTTTTCAGGCACTTGTCCGATGCTAAAAATTCGCAAGAAATAGCAGACGGGCTGGGTCTTAAACAAAACGAAGTGGATGATGCCCTGCTATATTGGCAGTCGGCAGGTATTCTTATGCCTAAAAATACACAGCCACAACCCGAAAGTTCGGTAGAAAAAACACCTAAAACCGCAAAAAAAGCAACCATCGAAATGCCTACACGGCAGGATGTTGCTCGCCGCTCGGTTGATGATAGCCGTTTTGCATTTCTTTTACAGGAATCTCAAGTTAAATTCGGCCGACTGCTCAAGGATAATGAATCCCGTGTGCTTTTATGGCTCTATGAAGATGAGGGTATGGAAGTATCTTTAATCCTTATGTTGCTTGAATATGCGATAAGCGAAAACAAATGCACCTTGTCCTTTATACAGCGTACCGCGGTGGAATGGTTGAACAACGGCATCGAGACCATCAGTGATGCCGAGTCGTACATAACCAAGCTTTACAAAAAGAAAACCGCCTGGAAAATTGTCGAGGCGGCATTCGGTATCGAAGAGCGTATGCCGAGCAGTAAGGAGCTTGAATACTCTGATAAATGGATTAACGAATGGGGCTTTGACAGGCAAATTCTACGCTTGGCTTATGAAATTTGTGTTGATACAAAATCAAAATTCAGTATGCCCTATGTTGCAAAGGTTCTTGAATCGTGGCATCAAAGCGGCGTAAAAACCGAGCAAGAGGCAAAACTTAAAATTGCCTCAAAGAAAACAAACGGTGAAACCGGCTTTGGCCACACCGCCGAAGAACTGAGTTTAATAGAACAAATGATAAACAAAGGATACGGAGAAAACTAATTATGGGATACAGTAACGCCACCTATAAAGCGGCACTTAAAATAATACTGGATGCCGCAAAGGAAAAAGAAAGCCGTTATAATGCTGATTTGGCGGCAGTATACTCGCAAATTCCCGAACTTGAAAAAATCGATTTAACACTTACCCGTATCGGTTCTTCTGCGGCATTATCTGCCCTTTCGGGTAATTTTGCAAAGCTTGAATCGTTAAAGGAAGAATCTTCCGTTTTAACCGCGCGCAAGGAGGAAATTTTGCGTGATTCGGGCATAGAAAAACCCGAATACAACTGTAAAATATGTTCGGATACGGGATTTACAAACGGCAAATACTGTGAATGTGTGCAGCGTTTGGCAAAACAACTCACATTAAAAGAAATGTCAGGTAAAATGCCTATAACCACCGAAAAATTCCAAAACTTCGATTTAAAATATTATTCCGATAAACCAAACGCCGATGGAACAGTGCCCCGCAAAAAAATGACCGAAGTTTTAAAAATTGCAAAAGAGTATTGCATAAATTTCGGTGAAAACTCAAAAAATCTTTTGTTTTTAGGTAACACAGGACTCGGCAAAACCCATATTTCTTTATCTATTGTTTCCGAGATAATCGATAAGGGCTACGGCGTTATATACGGCTCGGCACAAAACCTTTTTTCTGAAGTCGAAAAAGAACATTTTGCATATAACGGTGCAACCGAAAAGATGGATGCCTTGTTAGAGGTTGATTTATTGGTTATTGATGACCTTGGCACCGAGTTTTTGTCAAGCTTCACACAGTCAGTGCTTTATAATGTTATAAACACCCGTATTTTAAGCGGTAAACCTACCATTATCAGCACGAATCTCTCGCTTAGCGAACTGGAACAGCGCTACACTCCGCGTATTTCTTCGCGTTTTATCGGCAACTATATGATGATTAAATTTTTCGGCACCGATATAAGACAACAAAAAGCGTTAAGCAAAAGATAATTATACATAAAATCACCTTTCAGGGCACAAAATAAACCTGAGAGGTGATTTTTTTGAAAGAACTTTTAAGGGATAACCCAGATTTTAAGGAATATTTTGAATCCTTGCCTAAATTTGTACAGGAAACTCTTATGCAGACGAGCGGAATCGGCAAAACCGAAGAAGAATTGCGCTCAATAGCCGAAAATCTTTTAAACGGAAAATAAAAATCTCGGGGTTAACCCGAGATTTTTGCTATTTATGATAAAGTTTTTTGGTTTCGTGAGTTGGCTCGCTTGTTACATTTATACCGAGTTTCCTTAGCGTATGCTCGTCCGAATCGGCAAGGATTACGGTCGAGTGAAGCTCAAGGCCTCTCAGTTTGGGCAACTGTTCGAGCGCCAACGCCGCCGTTTTATCTGTTGCGGCACAAATGGATAACGCGATTAAAATTTCATCGGTATGAAGACGCGGATTGTGGTTACCCATATACCCGGTTTTAAGCCGTTGCACAGGCTCAATAACCTCGCGGGAAATAAGCTTTATTTCATCGGGTATACCTGCCAGTTCTTTAAGTGCATCAAGCATCGCCGCCGAACAAGCACCAAGCAAGGATGATGTTTTACCGGTAATTACCTTGCCGTTTGCAAGTTCTATCGCAACTGCGGGCTTCTCGGTCTCATTTGCCTTATCGAGAGCGGGTTTTACAGGGGCTCTGTCTTCCACCTCAACACCTGCTTGTTTCATAAGCAGTTCAATTTTTCTAACCTGCTCAATATCGGCGGTGCCACGGCGCACCTCGACACTTGCCCTATAATAGCGGCGGATTATCTCCTGATTTGCGGCGTATTTTATTGCCTCATCATCAGTAATAGCGTTGCCCACCATATTAACGCCCATATCGGTTGGACTTTTATATGGCGATGTGCCGAGAATTTTTTCCATCATTGAATTAAGCACCGGAAAAATCTCAACATCGCGGTTATAGTTTACCGTTGTTTTGCCGTATGCTTCCAGATGGAAGGGGTCAATCATATTAACATCGTTAAGGTCGGCTGTTGCCGCTTCATAAGCCAAATTTACAGGGTGTTTAAGCGGTATATTCCACACAGGGAAGGTCTCAAACTTTGCATATCCCGCCTTTTTGCCACTCTTGTGGTCGTGATAAAGCTGTGAAAGGCATACCGCCATCTTGCCGCTACCGGGACCGGGGGCTGTTACTACAACAAGCGAACGGGATGTTTCAACATAATCGTTTTTACCGAAACCGTCTTCGCTGACAATAAGCGGTACATCGGATGGATAATTTTCAATAGGATAATGCCTATAAACATTTATGCCAAGCGCTTTAAGGCGATTTTCAAACGCTATTGCAGCATGCTGATTATTAAAGCAGGTAATAACCACGCTGCCTACATAAAGACCTATTTCGCGGAACACATCAATAAGGCGCAAAACATCCTTATCGTAACTGATACCAAGGTCGCCGCGCTTTTTGTTTTTCTCAATAGCGTCAGCATTGATAACAATTACAATTTCCGCCTGTTCTTTAAGTTTAAGCAGCATTTTAACCTTACTGTCGGGCGCAAAACCCGGGAGCACGCGCGAAGCATGGTAATCATCAAAAAGTTTACCGCCAAATTCGAGATACAACTTACCGCCGAAATACTCGATGCGCTCCTTAATTTTTTGCGATTGCAAGGTTATATACTTTTCGTTGTCAAAACCCTTTTTTATCACAATATCGCCTCAATTATAAAAATATACAAATTTATTATAATATTTTGTCGCACGAGTTTCAAGTATTAATTTTATTATTATATAATACTTGCCGAAATTGAATATATGTGGTAAAATATTATGAATAATAATGTTTTAAGGTGATATCAATGGAAGAAAATGCTAAGAAAAAGGTGCTCAGTTGTATTCAGCCAAGCGGTATGTTAACGCTTGGAAACTATATCGGAGCGCTCAAAAACTGGCTTAATATGCAAGAGGAGTTTGACTGCACCTATGCAGTTGCCGACCTTCACGCTATAACGGTTCGTCAGGAGCCCGCAAAGCTTCGCGGACAGATATATTCTACCGCCGCATTACTTTTAGCGCTCGGTATTGACCCGGAGAAAAGCAACATCTTTATACAGTCACACGTGCCTGCACACTCGCAACTTTCGTGGATTTTATCTTGCTACACACAGTTTGGCGAGTTATCCCGTATGACACAGTTTAAGGAAAAGTCGTTAAAGCACACCGACAATGTAAATGCCGGTTTATTCTCTTATCCCGTACTTATGGCTGCCGATATTCTGCTTTACAAGCCCGATTTGGTGCCCGTAGGCGCCGACCAAAAGCAGCATCTTGAAATCGCGCGTGATATTGCAACCCGATTTAACCATACATACGGTGATGTGTTTACTATTCCCGATGCGTATATCCCAAAGGTTGGCGCGCGTGTTATGTCGCTTCAGGACCCGACAAAGAAGATGTCCAAATCGGATGAAAACATCAACTCTTGGGTGGCTATACTTGACAGTAAGGATGATATTATCCGCAAATTTAAACGCGCAGTTACCGACAGCGAGGCGCGTGTTTGCATAGGTGAAAACAAGGCGGGTATAAACAACCTTATAGGTATTTATTCTGCCGTTACAGGAAAAACTGCCGAGCAGATTACCGCCGAATTTGAGGGCCGTGGATACGGTGACTTCAAACTTGCCGTTGGTGAAGCAGTAGCGGAGGAACTGCGCCCTATAAGAGAACGCTATGAAACATTTATAGCCGATAAAAAGCAATTAGAGGATATTTACCGTTTAGGTGACCAAAAAGCCGCCTACATTGCTAATCGGACACTCTCGAAAGTTATGAAAAAGGTCGGCTTTGTGCTATGAGTATAAATTTTGCGGGTAACAAACGGGTTGTTGCGGCAATACAAAAGCTTATTGCCGATAATACTCTCCCCCACGCGCTTTTAATAGAGGGGGATGCCGGTACAGGCCGCAAGACATTGGCAAACTACATTGCCGCGGCTGTCGTTTGTTCTAATGTAGGTGCGCCGTGCGACAACTGTCGAAACTGTAATTTGACAAATAGCGGCAATCATCCCGACATAATTACCGTTACACCCGAGGAAGATAAGAAAAACATTTCGGTAAATCAAGTGCGTTCACTCAGGAACGATGCGTTTGTAAAATCCCATATGGGCGGCAAAAAGGTTATTATTATAACCCCCGCCGAGCGTATGAACGAGCAGGCGCAAAACGCGCTTTTAAAGGTGCTTGAGGAACCGCCTAAAAATGTGATTTTTATACTCATTACCGAAAATGCATCCCGTATGCTTTCTACTGTTCTTTCGCGGTGTGTGTTATTTTCCCTTACCGTTCCCGAAATAAACGAAGGCGTGGAGTATATAGAAAGCACAACCGATTTTGATAGGCAAAGCATTATAGATGCCTTAAATGACGCTAGAGGAAATATTGGTCGCGCATTGTATATTTTAAAAAGCGGCGAAGGAAGCGACACGCTATCTGCCGATTTTGCCGAAATGCTGATTACCGGCAGCAGTACCTATGAATTGCTTAAACTTACCCTGCCGCTTGAAAAAAACCGTGTTAAGTGCGGCGAATTTATAACGGCTTTAAAATCACAAATAAGCGACAGGATTTTATCCCGCGTAAACCAAAATTTAGCGGTTGACACGCTGGTTAAATATTATGATATAATAAGTGATGCCGAGCCACAGCTTATAACAAATATTAATCTCTCTTTGTTTTTAAGTGCGCTCGTTTGCAAACTTCGAGCTGTTAAATAGATTTTTTTGAAAGGAATTTAGATATATGACACAGGTCATTGGCGTTAAATTTAAACAAGACGGCCGTATTTATTACTTTGACCCCGATAATATGAAAATTGAATCGGGTCAGTATGTTATCGTTGAAACGTCCCGCGGTATTGAGTGCGGTTTTGTTAATGACGGAAATCACTTTGTTGCAGACAGTAAAATAGTTGCCCCACTTAAAAAGGTAGTTAGAATTGCAAATCAAAAAGATTTGGAAAAACAGGCCGAAAACCGTAAAAAAGAGGCGGGGGCCCTTGCTATTTGTGAAGAATTGGTGGCGGCGCACAATTTGGATATGTGCTTAACCAGTGCCGAATATTCTTTTGATGGAAGCAAAATATTATTCTACTTTACTTCGGAAGGTCGCGTGGATTTCCGCGAACTCGTTAAGGATTTGGCATCGCGATTACACACAAGGATTGAGCTTAGACAAATCGGTGTCAGAGATGAAGCCAAAATGCTTGGCGGTATAGGTATTTGCGGTCAGCCGTTTTGTTGTTCAAGATTTTTATCGGACTTCCAACCCGTATCTATAAAAATGGCAAAGGAACAGGGTTTGTCGCTGAATCCCACCAAAATTTCGGGCTCTTGCGGCCGCCTTATGTGTTGCCTTAAATATGAACAGGATGCCTACGAACAGCTTATTAAGACCACTCCCGGTATCGGTGCCATTGTTAAGACCCATTCAGGCACCGGCGTTGTATCGGATGTAAATCTTATAACAGGTAACCTTTTGGTTAAACTGGAAGGCACCGAAGTACCCGTAAAAATCCATAAAAGCGAGGTTGAGTTTATTTCTTCCGGTAAAAAGAAAAAGCCGAAAGAAACGACCGATTCCGCCGATAATGAATAATTTTTGGTGTATAATTTAGGCAAAATAAAATAATACTTGCTTTTTGCCTTATATGTTGCTACAATATAAGTAAATTGGAGGTGTAGAGATAATGGCTTACAAAATTACTGATGAATGCATCAGCTGTGGTGCTTGTGCAGGCGGTTGCCCTGTTGAAGCTATTGCCGAGGGTGATGAGCATTATGTAATCGATGCTGACGCTTGTATCGATTGCGGCGCTTGTGCTGGTGGTTGTCCTGTTGAGGCAATCGTTGCTGAATAATTTACTTAATAAAGGGCGGTGTTTACCGCCTTTTATTTTTTAAAACAGTTGAAATAATAGAAAATTGTGGTACAATGGTATTGTAAAAAATTATTAAGGAGAAATTGATAATGGAAAAGACAGTTTTAGTTGAAATTTCGGCACGCCACGTGCATGTAAGCGAAAAAGACCTTGAAACTTTATTCGGCAAGGGCTATAAATTAACCCCTAAAAAAGATTTGTCACAGCCCGGTCAGTTTGCTTGTGAAGAGCGCGTAACCGTTGTTGGTCCTAAAAAAGAACTTGCAGGTGTTTCTATTCTCGGTCCCTGCAGACCCGCAACACAGGTTGAACTATCTTTAACCGATGCCCGTTCAATCGGCGTTAAAGCACCTATTCGCGAGTCAGGCGATGTTGCTGAGAGTGGCGCTTGTAAGCTTGTTGGTCCTTGCGGTGAGGTTGAACTTGCAGAAGGCGTAATTGCCGCTAAAAGACATATACATATGACACCTGCCGATGCCGAAAGGTACGGTATTGTTGATAAGCAGGTTGTATCGGTTAAAATCCCCACCGAAGGCAGAGCGCTTATTTTTGATGATGTTGTTGCCCGTGTTAGCAGCAACTACAGTCTTGCAATGCACCTTGATACTGATGAAGCAAACGCCGCCGCTATCCCCGGTGGTTGCACAGGAATTATCCTTGACTAATAACATCGGCATTTACATACACATACCGTTTTGTTCTTCTAAATGCAACTACTGTAATTTTTATTCGGTAGAAAAAAAAGAAAAAATAGAAGCGTATGTGGATAAATGTATTGAAGAAATTACTCGTTGGGGCGGGCTTGAAGCCCGTCCCGTTTCTTCTATATACATAGGCGGCGGTACTCCAAGCTTACTGAGTAGCGAACAGTTCCAAAAAATTGTAAATGCTATAAATAAAAATTTTGCGGTGCAACAAAACGCCGAAATAACAGCTGAGGTAAACCCGGGTGACAACCTTGGTTATTTGTTGCCCTCTTTTTTTGAAACGGGTTGCAATAGGTTGTCTATTGGTGTTCAAAGCGGACTTGATGATGAACTGAAAATATTAGGGCGGCGCCATACCGTAAAGGATGCCGCGTTGGCGGTAGAAACGGCGCGTAAAGTCGGTTTTTCCAACATTTCGTTGGATTTGATGACAGCGCTTCCCTTCTCCACCCCAAAAACGCTTGAAAATTCGCTCAGGTTTGTTTTATCTCTCCAACCCGAGCACATTTCCACCTATATGTTAAAACTCGAAGAAGGCACCCCTTTGTATCAAAAACGGGATATGCTTATATTCCCCGATGATGATGCGGCAGCCGAGCAGTATTTACAGGTGAGTGAATGTTTAACCGATGCAGGATATGAACACTACGAAATCTCAAACTTCGCAAAAAAAGGTTTTCACTCGCGTCATAACACGCTTTACTGGGAATGCGGCGAGTATTTAGGGGTGGGTCCCTTTGCACACTCGTTTTTAAATGGTAAGCGTTTTTATTATCAAAATGATTTGGATTCATTTTTAAAAAATCCCGTTACGGTATTTGATGGTAACGGCGGCAGTGAGGACGAGTATATAATGCTGGGGCTGCGACTTAAAAATGGTATTTCATCTACCGAATTTTTAAAACGCTACGGCCGCGTGTTGCCAAGCGGCATATTTAAAAAGGCGCGGCTTTTCCATAAAAACGGCTTATGTGTTATAAAAAACGATAATATTTCACTTACCGCAAAGGGTATGCTGCTTTCAAACAGTATAATTGCGGAATTCAGTGAGGAGTTGATATAATGAAAACATATAAATTGCACTTAATTCGCCACGGAATAACCGAGGGGAATTTAAACGGACAGTATATTGGTCGCACCGAGTTACCCTTAGCACCAAGCGGTGTTACGGCGCTTAAAAATCTTACCGAAAAGATTGAATACCCCACAGTCGAAAAGATATATTCAAGCCCGATGCTAAGATGTAGGCAAACGGCAAAAATAATATACCCCGAGCGTGAAATTTTAGTGGTACCTGATTTAATCGAGTATGATTTTGGTGAATTTGAGGGCAAAACGGCTAACGAGCTTGAAACCCGCCCCGAATATATGGAATGGGCATCGGGTAAACGCTCCTGCCCTCCCGGTGGAGAAGATAACACCGAGTTTACCAAGCGCATTTGCGTGGCTATAAACACGATTGTCCGCGATATGATGGATAGCGATGTAGCCGAAGCGGCTGTATTTATGCACGGCGGTACGATAATGACCTTTTTAGCCGCTGCGGGATTACCGCGACAAAGCACTGTACAGTGGGCAACCGATGCGGGACGCGGTTATACCGTAATGGTGACCCCCTCTCTTTATCAGCGAAGCGGCGTTGTTGAGGTTGTGGATACTATATAAAAGAACCACTTGTGGCAACACAAGTGGTTCTTTTTTTGCAAAAATTTAGTCCCCGCATCACAAGACAGTAAAAACTGACTTACGATGTGAGGACTAACTTATGAGAAATTAGATTAACTCAATAATAGCCATTTCTGCGGCATCACCACGGCGAGGACCGGTTTTGGTGATACGGCAATAACCGCCGTTTTTATCCATATACTTAGGTGCGATGTCATTATAAAGCTTTGCAACAACATCTTCCTTAGTAATAAAAGCTAAAGCTTGACGCTTGCTGTGAAGACTATTATCTTTTGCGAGTGTAATATATTTCTCTGCTACCGAGCGAACCTCTTTTGCACGAGTAACTGTGGTCTCGATTTTGCCGTTTTCAAACAAATAGGTAACCATAGCTCTGAGCATTGCAGTTCTGTGGTCGCTGGTTCTTCCAAGTTTTCTTGTACCTGGCATTATACTCACTCCTTTTGGGTGTTGTGTGTCTTAGTCTTCGTCTTTCTTTAAGGTATAGCCAAACGAATCAAGTTTAGCAATTACCTCTTCAAGAGACTTTCTACCAAGATTTCTAACCTTCATCATATCTTCTTCAGACTTATTGATAAGGTCTTCTACTGTGTTAATGCCTGCGCGCTTTAAGCAGTTAAAGCTACGAACAGACAAATCAAGTTCTTCGATTGTCATATCGAGTACCTTTTCTTTATCGCTAACGCCTTTTTCAGCCATAAAGCTTTCGCCACCATTAGCAGCATCGGATAAATCAAGGAAAAGTTCGAAGTGCTCAATCAAAATCTTAGCGGCCATAGATACCGCTTCGTTAGCCATAATAGAACCGTCAGTCCATACTTCAAGGGTTAAAGCGTTCATATTGATTTCGCTACCCTGACGAATATCCTCAACAGTAAAATTAGCTTTTAAAACAGGTGTGAAGATAGAATCCACAGGGATAACACCGATAACGGTTGTCTCGGGCTTGTTTCCCACAGCCGGAACATAACCGCGGCCTTTGCCAAGTGTTAATTCCATATTGAGTTTGCCATCTGCATCAAGCGATGCTATGTGCAAATCGGGATTCAAAATTTCAACTTCACTATCAGCCTTAATATCAGCTGCAGTAATTTCGCATGGACCTTCAGCTTCAATATAAACGGTTTTGGGGCCGTCACAGTGAAGCTTAGCAATAAGTCCCTTAATATTAAGGACTATTTCTGTTACATCTTCTTTAACGCCTTTTACGGTAGAAAATTCATGAACAACGCCATCAATCTTGATGGTGGTTACTGCTACGCCGGGGAGTGTGGAGAGAAGAACTCTACGCATACTGTTACCGAGTGTGATTGCGTAACCGCGTTCAAGATGGGTCATCATAAATTTGCCGTATTTGCCATCTTCAGATAAATCCAGCGTTTCAATTCTGGGCTTTTCAATCTCTAACATTTAAAGCTCCATTTCTCCGCAAATATGAATTTTAGCATCAAACACCTTATGCGGCAGGTGTTTGATACGGAAACTCTATTACTTAGAATAGAATTCGACAATAAGCTGTTCTTCAACAGGAGCGTCAATCTGGCTGCGCTCAGGTAAAGCTACAACCTTAACTGAAAGGTTTTCACGGTCTAAATCCATCCATTCCGGAACGGGTCTTGCA